>CAYXHN010000086.1:0-5087 GCA_964464955.1 uncultured Methanosarcinales archaeon | reverse complement strand
CTTGTTTCTTTTGTAATGAAGAATAACAGAAAATATTTCTCAGCAGCTGATCCTGATATTCTTCTAAGCATCATAGATGAGAAAAAAAGAGCTGTTGAAGATATACTTCCTGAACTTAATATCCTAAAGAGACAAAAGAAAGAAGAAGAAACCTCAACAGTCTATGAAGGATACAAGGGTGTAAGAAATGTATATGACAGCATAATAAGAACCCTAAACAAAGGTGACGAGGTTCTTGTATTTGGAGCTTCAGGCCAGGATGAATCATTTATGGCGAGTCCCACTTCAAGGAATACACTAAGAGAAGGATAAAAAGGCATAAAGATGCGCATGATCTTTAATGCAGTTGCATCCTCTTACAGATCTTTTTTCGAGATGTTGTGGGAGATGGCAGAATAAATATTCTTTAATCACCAGATATGATATATAGAAAAATACTCACTTATCTGCTGGCATCAGCCTGCCTTTCAACTTCAAGCTTCTTGGATACAGCAAGAGAATCGCTTGAAAGCTTGTAGGCATTTATCAGTTCTTCAGCAAGGCAGTCTTCGATAGCTTTTTCAGAATTGAATGATTTTTGGTATGCTCCCTGTGCAAAAAGCCTTAATGCCACATCTATCCTTCTTTGAGGCGCAGATTCAACAGCTTTTGGATATCTTGCTCCTCCATATTCTATAGTGATTATCTCTTCTCTTGGAGCTGCATTCTCGAGAGCCTGTACAAATACTTCGATCGGATTTTCCTTCAGTTGCCTTTCTATCTTGACAAAAGCATCCCTGACTATCTTGTATGCAGAATTTGCTTTTCCTGTTATGTGGTGAGAGGTCCTGAAATGTTTTTTTGCCTTATGCCCAGGAACCATCACCTTATTGATAAGCCTTTCTACTATGAATATATCTGATTTATGGAACCTATTACCTGCATATCTTGCTCCTGTCTTAGGAACTATCCTCGGCTCAAGGCTTATATAGTTTACAAGTCCTTTATCTTTTACCTTTATCCCTTCTGTATCCCATCTATTGAATGCTTTTATCATCTTTATCAGCTATTAGCTCATTTCCTTGCTTTTTCAATCCTGCCTTTGAGCAACGCAGGAAGGCTCTGGTCATTTACTTCTGTTACCATCCATCTCACTCCAGGGATGTCTCCTTTGGATCTTCCCATCCTTCCACCGATGCATTCTATCATAACTTCATCATGCTCGTCTATGAGCTTTGTAGCTCCGTCTCCAGGACAGAAAGCTGAAACCTGTTTGCCATTCTTGATAAGCTGTACACGTACGCATTTTCTCATTGCTGAGTTTGGCTGCTTTGCCTCTAGCTGTACTTTCTCAAGCACGATACCTTTTGCCTGTGAAGAGCCTTCTAATGGGTCAGATTGCTTTTTTAGGTTTAGTGCTTTTTTGATATAATCTCTATGGTGCCATCTGCCTGATTTTCTTCTCTTCTTTAACTTTTTTCCAGCTCCTAATCCTCGTGGTTTATTTCCCATTTTTTATTTATGATTAATATTTTATTTATAAAGTTTATGTTTTTACAGAAAACATAAACGCAAGAGTTCCCTCTTGGGACGAATAAAGGTTGTGTTTTTACGAAAACACGACCCTGAGAGTTCAGCTTGCTGAACAAACTTGGTTTATGTTTTTACAGAAAACATAAACGCAAGAGTTCCCTCTTGAGATGGATAGATTCCATCTATACGACTTTTATCTCTTCTATCGTGAAAAACCTTTTGACTATATCTTCAAGCTCTCTCAGGTTTAGGCCTCCTCTGCCTATGATATACCCTCTTGTCTTGTTGTCAACAGGTGTTATTGTTATGACCTCCTCTTTTTCTTCTATATCTTTTGCTTTTGAAGGGAATATACAGTTACTCACAAAACAAGTAACTTCATCATCAAACTCTATTATCCTTATCTTTTTCTTAAGCGCCCTTTCCAGCTTTTTTATGTTGGCTCCTTTTTTCCCTATTGCTCTGCCCATCTCTCCCGGCTGCACGATGAATATAAGCCTGTCATCCTTTGAGATGCAGTCTTTTACTCTTGCTCTGGTTATATTCTCAAAAAGAGAGATGAATTTCATGATGTTTACATCATACTTGATCTTGGTCATTTTAAGATTCCTAGAACAGATATAGAAAAAGGCTTCTTGCATACTGTTCCCAATTCATCATTAGGAATATCAAGGCCAACGACTTCTGATTTGCTAAGTCCAGAGTAATATCCGATATCGCTCTTCACTTCTTCAGGTACGTTTGAGGTCAGGAAAACCTTGCTTACATTTCCCAGCTTAAGGTTCTTTATGACCCTATCAGTGCCTACAACAGCCTTATCTTCTTTCAAAGCTTTTTTGATCTCATCTATATTTGACATTTTTATCACTTATTTTATCTTAGTAACAAGCCCTGGTAGGCCTGTTCCGACAGGCACAGCCTGGTTTAGCATGACATTCTCTACAACTGAGTTAAGCTCATCAACCTCGCCCACCAATGCCGCATTTATAATATGTTTTATCGGGGTCTCAAATGAAGCCCTTGCAAGCACAGATGCCTTTTCAGAAACAACTCCATATCTTGTTATTCCTTTCAGGTCCCCTGAAAAGCACATCGTATCCGCGATAAGAAGGATATGCCTGATATCCACGTTCAGTCCCTGGGCATCGATAACCTTGGATACTTCGCTTATCACTGCACTTCTTGCAGCCTCGATTCCCAGTACCCTTGATATTTCATATATATCATTAGTGGTGGTTCTTGCAGTATCGACTTCTTTAAGTGCAAGTATATCGATAAGGCTGCTTCCGCTTGTGATTATTATGAACTCATCTCCTCTTTTTACAGGAAGAACCTGTTTTATGCCCTTGACCCCTTTCACATATACATTTTTTATCTTTTCCTTTAGTTTATATGCCTCTACAATCTGGTTTTCTTTTGATTTTGGCTTTATTATTATAGTGTTCTCTTTTTTCTTTACATTTGCTTTCTTTGCCTGTTTCTCAAGGGCTTTTACGATGCTGTCGGAAGTTGCCCCTATAGCTTTTACCTGCTCTATATCCAGCTTTATCTCTATGCTACTGTTTGCAAGATCCACACTGATCTCGCTTATGACTTCCTTAAGCAGTGTTTCTTTTATAGACAGTGCCAGTTTCTTTATATCCTTGCCCTTATTATAAGGCTGCTTTAGATATATCTCCATCATAGGCGTCTTGATTGTCTTTCTTCCGTCAAGTATCTCGATTATCCTGGGGAGTCCCACTGTTACGTTCATCTCAGCAACCCCTGCAAAATGGAAAGTGTTCAATGTCATCTGTGTTCCAGGTTCTCCGAGAGACTCTGCGCTTACAAGCCCTACGCTTTCACCAGCCTGCACTTTTGCCTTCTTGTATTCTTTATAGACTTCTTTTAATATCCTGTTCACTCGTGCTTCAGGCATATCTTTTGTCTTTTCTTTTACCTCTTCCATCAGGCTCAAAGGCAGCTTTTTCCTGTATTTTTTGTATTCTTTCATTTTGTTCTTATTTTATGTTTTGTATTATCCTGTCAACATTGATCTTTCCGTTCTCTGATTTGGATACATCTATTCCGTCTTCTCCGTATTTGAACTGTATTATCTTTTTGCTTGCATCCCTGACTGTCTGGTCATATTCCACTTTCTCATCCTGAGTTGCATTAGCAAGCCTCCTATACAGATAACCGGATTTTGGAGTCCTTAATGCAGTATCCATCAGGCTGTCTCTTCCTGTAATAGCTCCAAAGAAAAATTCGTATGGAGTAAGACCGTATTTGAACCCGTCTCTTATAAATCCTTTTGAAGCAGGAGTAAGATCGCCTTTCTTGAAGTGAGGCAGTGTTCTCTTCAGATATCCTTTTTCTATCCTTTTTCCTCTCATAGCCTGCTGGCCTACACATGCAGCCATCTGTGCCAGATTAAGAGGGCCTCCTCTTGATCCTGAATCACTCATTATCGAACTTCCTGTGTTCTTGTTAAGATGTTCAGCAACAACCTCTCCTGTCTTGTTCCTTGCTTTGTTTAGCATCTCTAATATCTTAAGTTCAAGGGTTTCCTGCATCGTCCTTCCGGGGAATGTCTCCAGCTTGCCCTGGTGATAAAGATTGATAAGATTATTTACATCTTCTTCAGCTTTGTCAAGTATGGTCTTTACTTCAATTTCAGCTTTTTCAGGAAGGTCTGTATCTGAGATGCTTGTTGTAAACCCGTGTTTTGTAAGGAACCTTGTTCCAAGCAGGAATATCTTTCCAAGTATATCTATAGTTTTCTTATCTCCGTATCTTTTATGCAGGCTCCTTAGAAGCAGCCCTTTCTCCTCTCCCAGGCTGTTCACGTCCATGACTCCCTGTTTAAGGTTTCCATCTTTTATTATAACTTCATCATTTCCGTTCTCATCTTTTCCTCTGCTTTTTCCCTGGAAGTTAAAATCTTCCGGAAGCAGTATGCTGAAAATCTCTTTTCCGTCTATCTCTTTCTTGTTCGGAAGTCCTTTGAAGCTTTTTATCCCGATCTCATATAAAAGGCTCACAGCATCATCTTTTGCAAGTTTGAATCCTCTTGTAAGCAGATAATTGCCGCTTATAGAGTCCTGTATACATCCGATTACGCTTAACCCATATCTTGGTGATATCAGCTGGGTATGAATCTCCATCAGTGTTTCAGCTTCAGCCCGTGATTCCTCTGTCTGAGGGATATGCAGGTTCATCTCATCTCCGTCAAAGTCTGCATTGTATGGATGGCAGACTGAAGGGTTTATCCTGAATGTCTTATAAGGCAGAACCCTTACTCTATGGCCCATCATGCTCATCCTGTGAAGAGAAGGCTGTCTGTTGAAAAGTGCAACATCTCCGTCCATAAGATGCCTTTCCACTATATATCCTGGCTGGATCTCCTCAAGAAGCTGTTCCTGTGTCTCCTCAGTTATCCTTTTCTTCTTTCCGTCAGGCCTCATTATATAATTGGCTCCAGGATATTCATATACTCCCTTCTTTACAAATTCTTTCAGGTATTCCATGTTCCATTCGGTTACAGTTTCAGGAACAGTGAGTTTCATAGCAACTATCTTTGGGACCCCTACTTC
>CAYXHN010000085.1:0-5090 GCA_964464955.1 uncultured Methanosarcinales archaeon | reverse complement strand
CATGAGATACAGGCATATGCCATGAAAGAGTGAATATATTGTCTTTTTCATTCTCTTCAGGAGAGAATTTTGATTTGATTTTTCCTCTTGTACTGACTAGAATAACCTGCCTCGGATGTGAAATGTTTTTCATCTCTGTCATAATAACACCTTTTTTATTATTTAAGAACTCTTTCATTTATATATTTTATTATAAAACAACAACAAGATTTAAATAAAACTTGTTTTTTGGTAATATCTAAGATGTCAAAGAATCCTGTGTGTGAAAGCTGCCTGCACTTTAAGACTCATGGAGATAGCTGCTGGTATTACTGGGAGTTAAAAAAATGGTGCAGTCAACATGAGCCGCATAATGAAGATATCAAAGGTTCTGATCTTGAGAAGCAGAATATTGATTAGATTTTTGTTTATCCTGCACCCAGCCTTTCCCGGTTGGATTATGTTCCTGGATATACCTTATCACGGAATCTTTTTGAAAATGTATCCTATAGCCGTCTTTTCTTGAATCTATGACTTCTGTCAATCTGTTTGCTGAAGCTGTATTTTTAAATCCTAGCACATCTGTCATTGCAGTAGTTGTAAGTTCATTCCCATATTTATTTAATCTTCCTAAAGCCTCCTGTTTTCTTTCTTCGAGGCCATCAGAAACAAAATTCAATTTGTCCCTCCTCCCATCAACATGGCTGCCGGATGTCTTTTCTTTTTTTTGAGCATAGGTTTTTAATGAATCTACAGATATCTCTTCAGCATCATTTTTTTCAAGTATGCCCCTTGTAGCCAATCTTCGTACAATAGATATTTTTTGATATAATATCTCTGAAGCTTTATCCATTGATATATATCCTGTTTCTGATTCTATCTTATTGATATCATCTAATGGAGTATGCAGACTTGCTCTATCGTGGTCCAGAGCATATGCTACAACTGGATACTCGACACTGATTACTTTATGCACTAGGCTCATATCTTTGAACTTCTCAGGCTGCAATTCATTCAATTTGTCAGCAAAAGCGCATTTAAGTATAGATATATTATCTGAATCCATATAATCTGTCGGTTCAATAGTGTACATCGAAAATCCATGGATATCTCCTTTTCTGGCTTTAAATCTAAATGCATGGACGTCTAATGATTCTACAGTTCCACTCTTGTCTAAAGAGCCAGCAGATCCAGGAATTATCCTCCCCAATTCTAATATCCTTGTTACCTTCTCATCCAATCTTTGGACCAATAATTCTCCATCTACAGGCGCAACCACAGGAGAGATTAGATAACATCTTTCTTTATCTGCACTTACATAAGACACAATCTTATTTTCTTTAATATTTTCATGATCTGACAAAGATAATACGATGTTGGTTATATCAGAATCCAATTCTAATGCCTTGACAACATTATCAACTTTTTTTGTATTTAATTCATCTCCATTTATTGATTGTATGATGTCTCTGACCTTCCTTGCTTTTTCTATGTCTTCCTCTGACATCTCAAACATCTTACTTCTGCCCAGTAAAACAGCATAATCTTTTTCAAGATTATTAATCATCCCTCCTGCAGCCCTTCTTGTGAATCTTTTTTCAGCTTTTTTCTTCTCTGCATCGCAGAAATTTTCCTGATGCTGAACTTTTCTATCGTACTCTTTGTTGATCTTATCTTCTTCTTTTTCTAATCGCCTTTTTAGTGCTTTTATCTCCTTTATTCTTTTTTTATCTATTTTAGAAACAGATTTTTCTTTTTCTTTTTCTATGTGCTTCTTCTCAGACGTATAGCGTTCAATAAGATTTTCGGTATCCATAACTTTCACTATAAATAATGCTTTTTAAAGCTTGTTTTTTTTTACAAAGAAATGCCCTGCTGGATTTATCCTGCAATAAGTATCAAATCCTTATCTTCTTCAATAATCTTCTTAACATCAAATATCTTTTTGATGAGTTCGATTATCTTATCTTTCTTTTTTGATCTTTTTAAGAATGTCAATACAAACCTTCTCTTTCCGACCCTTTTCATCTCTTTCAGCCCTTTTTCTATACCATTGAAGTTCTGTATCGCAGTTATGCTTATGACTATGTCAAAATGATTTTCAGGATAAGGTATGTCTTCTGCTGCTGCGACATTATATGTTATATCTTTGTTCTTGGCTCTTGCTTTTCCTATAAGCTTTTTCGCTGGGTCTATACCGTATCTTCTGCACTTCCATGGTTCTGTTGTCAGGCCTGTGCCGCAGCCTACATCCAATAATCTGTCATCCTCATCTAATTTTAGATGCCTGGAAATAACCTCTACTTTCTTCAATTGCTCTTCTTTATGCAATTCTTCATATCCTTCGCTTATCTCATCATAGTAGTTCATTATCGTTCCGCGAGACTTTATGTCTCGCATTGCATATCGGCAGCTACAAACGAAAAGGTAGCTTCATATCCTTCGCTTATCTCATCATAGTAGTTCATCCTTATTTCAAAGATTCCCTCTAATATGCCTATATCTGACCATTATAAAAAGTTAATGATAAGGTTTATAAATGGTTATATATACATCATTTTCTTATGAATAGGTCGATAAAACTGCTTAAGGAATATACACAGCACGAACAGCTAAAGCTGGTCCCTTCTGGAAATGCTGCTATCTTTGCAGCGATAGCGATGGCAAAGAACAAGAGCAGAAAGGCGTTTATCCTTATCCCTGATCAGGGAGGCTGGCTTACTTATGAACCTTATGCAAAATTGCTTGGATTTGAAGTCAGGAAGATAAAGACAGATGATGGGATCATCGATGCTGAAGAATTGAGAGAGCAGGCTCCGAAAGCTTCTGCTTTTCTTTACTCTAACCCTGGAGGGTATTTTGCAGAACAGCCTACACGGAAGATATACAATGCATGCAAGGGAAAATGCCTCTGCATCATGGATGTTTCCGGATGCATAGGAGACAAGGATCTATGCAACGGAGATTATGCAGATGTGATGATAGGAAGCTTTGGAAGATGGAAGCCTGTAAATATGGAATACGGAGGATTTGTTTCAGCAAAAGACAAACTTTTGTATCACGGAAAATCTGTCTTTCCTATGCTGAAAGTAAATTTTGACTATGATGCTCTTCTTGAAAAACTGAAAAAAGCTCCTGAAAGGATACACTATTTCTATGGAAGATGCGTAAAGATAAAGCAGGACCTCAAGGGTTTTGACATTGCCCACAAGGACAGGAAAGGCATCAATGTTGTCGTGAAGTTCAGCTCAGAAACAGAAAAGAAAAAAATAGTAGATTACTGCGATAATCACAAGCTTGAATACACGATATGTCCAAGATATATACGTCTTATGGATGACGCTGTAAGTATAGAAGTTAAGAGATTGGAAGCTTGATCCTGTATTTCTTGAGATAAAAAACCTCAGCTTTATAAATGGTTTAATGTATAAAATATACATAAAAAAAGAGCGTGTTCTTAGTTTTTGGAGGTAAGCAGATTGGAGAATAAACAATTTGTATTGACTAAAAAGATAGCAAAGCACGGCAATCAGAACATAATAGTCATACCCTCATTCTTACAGGATGAACTTTCCCATGGAAGCATAGTGAAACTAACAATTGATGTTCTTAAAGAGGTGGAGAAATGAAAGAGGATTATCACCCTGAAAAGGATATCATGGATTTAGTTGACAAATACGAAAAAGCCTATCTTCAGAACTATCTAAAGACAAGAGATCAAAATACCATACTTAGTTTTGAAGATTTCATAGAATCTGACGAAACAGTAAAGAAGACATACGGAGATATAATCATGAAATCTCTAGAAGAAAGAGTACCGCCTTCAGAGATAATCTATCAAAATATGACTGAAAAGCAAAAAAATCAATCTGGCCCATTATTCAAAAAATTAGATGACATAGAAGAAAAAAAGTTTGCAGAAAGGCTTGAAAAAGGAGAGTTTGACCATTATATAAATTACATAAAACGGTATGGGTCGATAGGGGATATAGCTGATGTACTCTATTCTATAAATCAGGATCCACTTCATGGTATCTGTGACATACATAAGATATATGCAAGCTTAAGAGGATATATGGGGAAAACAGACACCCGTTCTGGAGGATGTAACCCTGACCTTACAACAGTTATCAACAATATACCTCTTGAAGTATTTAATAAATCCAAATCTCTTGAAAACATATTCTATTCAGTAGAGGTCAGAAGACATTTTGAAAAGATAATTGAATCTGTAAAAGACCCCTCATTGAAAAAAGATATCTCAAAATACAACCGGCTTGTTGAATCAAGCATAGAAGACATACTGCAAAATGTCGAAAGCGACATAGATGAGCAATCAAACAAAAAAGCAAAAGAGATACTTGGAAGAGTTAAAGAACATTACAACGAACTTAAGAATTTTTCTTTAGAGGGTATTGTAAAAGATATCAATGGCAAGGTATTTCCAAACATATATCAGAGAATCGGTGTCAAATTCATACATGACAACAAGATAGTATTGATAGCTGATGATATGGGCACTGGAAAAACTGCCCAGGCGATACTCGGAGCAAAATATGTTGAGCAGAAGACTGGAAAGGACATTAAGGCGCTTATCGTAACTCCAAATTCCATCAAAGAGACGATAAAAGAAGAGATACTAAAATATAATACTGATTTGAAAGAAGAAGATATAGTTATTCTTAACGGAGGGGATAGAAAAAAAGCATTAGAATCTGCAGCAAATGCAAAATATGTAATAGTAAACTATGAGCTTGTTCATAGGACATCCTGGAAAAAAAATGATCTTTCAGAGACAGAAGTTGATGCTGATCTTTTGGAACTGACAAAGAAAGATATAGAAAAAAAATACAGCCATACAGTTAAAAATAGTCCTGACTCAGAAAAATTAGAAGTTGTCAATTCAATATTAAGAAAAGAGTCAAGAGGCAAATGCAATGGACTTGGATTCAATTCTCTTGAAGAGGCTATAGAAAATATTGCAAAAGTAAGGAAACTTGAACAGGACACAGCATTAGTCAAGAAGCTAAACAAACTAGGATTCAACTATGTTGTTTTTGATGAGGTTCACAATGCAAAGAATCTAGAGAGATATACTACAAAAGCAATAG
>CAYXHN010000084.1:0-5206 GCA_964464955.1 uncultured Methanosarcinales archaeon | reverse complement strand
ATTAATTATAAAATAAAATATCTTATAGGAAATCAAACAGGCGGAGCCCAACAGCACATCAATAAAAATGATATAAATAATTTCAACTTTATAATTCCTAATGATGATGTGCTTAAAAAATATTATATTATTTCTGAGCCTTTGTTAGAAAAAATTTCTTTTAATTATTTTCAAATCATCTCTTTTCAGAAAACAAGAGACCTCCTCCCTAAGCTTATGACTGGGAAGATAAGAGTTCCTTATTAAACTAATCATGCATTTTCTTTAATGAGGCATTACATTAGTAACATTGTCTTTAATAAGAAGGGTTATTATAGATAACTCAATTATAAGACCATTTATAAAGGCCATTATACTTGTCTATTCTAATATAATGTGCCTTATTAGAATCACAGAAACTATAACTCCTTTTATAAACCCTTTAATAGTTAAGCAACTAACTATAATCTCACTTATAGAAAGAAGCCTTATTATAACTCCATTTATAAACTAAGTTATAGAAAAAACAAACATTTATAAATATTCTAACAAAACAATCAAGTATGAACGAAAATGAGTTTACCAGCCACAAAACAGGGAAACTAGTTTGGGAGCATAAAGGTGCTTATTATAGATTTGAACCTAATTCATTGCCCTTTGAATTCGAAGAAACCCCGCAACTCTCTGCTCAAGCTCAAAAAACCATTGCTGCACTGGCAAGATTGGATGGTTTAACATTAAAGTTTTCTCAAGATGAAATCTCATTATTTCAAACACCCTTCATGGTTAAGGAAGCCCAACTGTCTTCAGAAATAGAAGGCACAAGATCAACCATGGCAGACGTCTTTAAGGAAGAAAAGATAAAAGAATTAGATCCTGAGAAAAGACTCGACAATGAAGAAATAAGGAATTATAAAAAAGCTCTTATGTGGGCTTTAGAAAATATGCCTGAAAATTTTTCTGGAAATTACATCAAAAAAATACACACAATTCTTCTTCGAGGTGTAAGGGGAAATGATAAGGAACCTGGACAATATAAAAAAGAACAGAACGGAATAGGAAAAAGAGACGATACTTTAGATACTGCAAAATTTGTTCCGGCATCACCGCAATCAACCCCTCATTTAATGAAAAATCTTCTTGGATACAGTAATCAAGAGGCCATGTCAGCATTATATAAAATAGGAATTACACACTATCAATTTGAAGCAATTCATCCATTTAGAGATGGCAATGGGAGATTGGGAAGGATGTTTATAGTGCTACAACTTTGTCATGAAAAGATTATGGGGCGCCCCTTACTTTACATTAGCGAGTATTTAGCAAAGAACAGAGATACATATATCGAATTACTATATAAAACAAGTTCAAAAGGCGATATCGTTAATTGGCTGATATTTTTCTTAAAAGCCTTGGAAGTGCAAGCAAAAAGGTCATTAGAATTATTAAGAAATATCGACGAATACAAAGATGAGTTACATAACTCTATTCAAAGATTCTCTCAAAGCCCAAATATGCATTTTATTATAGATTCCTTATTTAAACAACCTTTTTTTACAGTTACAGACATACAGGAAATACTCAAATCATCACAACCAGCTGCATGGAACCTTGTGCAAAAACTAAAAGAAGCAGGAATAGTTGTGGAATTTGGAACTGAGAGAAGAAAAAAAGTTTATGTTGCCCACAAAATAATAAAATTATTGGAAGATAAATCATGACACTACTAACTGAACAGGATATAGAAGATGTAACTTTAGAAATGTTACAAGAATTAGGCTATAATATAGTCCATGGTCCAGATATTGCTCCTGATTCAGGAATTTCAAAACTTATGACTGAGAAGATAAGTGTTCCTTTTGGGGTTAAAGAATAATATCTAAGAAATAGTTTTGGGTTATTAAATTTACGCAGCAAGCTGCAGAGCATTAAACCCAAAACAAAAATAAAAAAATTATTCAAACAATCCACTGGCATCAGGAGCAGTTTCAGCTCCAGCATCAGCTTCAAAGGAATCTTTTTTCTCGAATCCGAACATTCCAGCGATTATATTTGTGGGGAATCTTCTAACTTTGATATTCATCTCCTTTACAGCTTTATTAAAGATATCTCGCTCAGTTTTTATCCTGTTCTCAGTTCCAGCTAACTCATCCTGCAAAGATAAGAAGTTTTCAGTAGCTTTCAATTGAGGATAATTCTCCACATTTATGTTCAATCCCCTGTATTGTGACATTACCTGTTCTGACTGTTGTATTGCAGCTTGAGATTCTTCTATTGTCTTTGCACTGGCCATTGCATCTTTTGCTTCTATCGCTCCTGTTCTAAGTGCTGCAATCTGTGTTTGAGTTTCTTTTTCAAACTTAACTGCTTCCTGCACAGTCACGATAAGGTTTGGTATAAGATCTGCTCTTCTTTGATAAGCTGTCTGGACATTTGCCCATTTTTCATTTACAGACTCATCTGCACTGACCAAGCCATTATAAGAACCTACTACCCATATTAAGGATAGTAACAAAACAACAGCTAAAGAGATGAGTACAATATGTGTTGTACTTAATTTCTTCATCTTTCATCCTCCTCAATTTTAGCTAATTTTTCTAACTCTCCTGCATCTGCCCACATCCCTTTGCATCTCTTGCATACATCTATCACTACATCTTTCTTAACTAGTTTTTTCATCTCTATCTTGCATCTAGGACACATCAGATGCTCTTCTCCTGTTTCTTTATGAATATTTGCCATTTACCAACCTCCTGAGGCTCCTCCGCCTCCAAATCCTCCACCGCCAAAACCACCAAATCCTCCTCCTGATCCCCCTCTTCCTCTAGGACCTCCAAAAAGGATTACAGCTCCAGCAGCAGCATTAAAATATTTATTGTCACTTTTTTTCTTTTTTAATATTGCAGCTAAAATAGGCAATATAAAAATAAAGATAAATAAAAAAAGATTAAAATACAGTCTAAGATTATTAACTTCATATTCTTCTTCTCCTGTAACATAGTATTCAGAAGCATTATCTCCTAACAAGATACTTCTTACAGCTAACGAAGATTCTAACACTCCCAGATCATAATTTCCTTCTTTAAAATTAGGCTGAAGATACTGTCTACCTATTCTTCCTACCTTAGCATCATTAAGAATATATTCAATACCTCTTCCAACTTCAAATCTATATTGTCTGTCAGATATTGCTATCAATAACAACAAACCATTATTTTTCTCAGAATCTCCTAATTTTCCCTGAGCTAAATCTAAGGAATAAGATTCAATTGCTGTTCCTTCCAGGGAATCTAAAATAACAATTGCATACTCTGCTTCACCAGAATCATATATCTGTTTTCCGATAGCATTTAATTCAGCAACAGTAGCAGCATCAAGAACATCTGCTTCATCATTCACAAAACCATCTATCTCAGCAGCATTTACACTAGAAGCTAACAATACAGCGATTAAAATTAATAGGTACCCCCTCATAAGATAAAACCTATTGTATAGAGTATATAAACCTTTTGAATCAGAAGGGATCGTAAAGAATATATTTTATAGAGATCATTATCCAGAGTTTTAGGTATATTTTTCATAAATAATCTTCTTTAGGAAAATATAGATCCAGATTTAAACTTTTCATCAACATCCTTTCCTTCCAAACAATGAATGAAGTATCTGCGCCCAGCCTTTATGGTTGAACCATCTTTTTTCAGAAAGGTGCATGGTCCATTCTATCGCTTTTTCAGCAGTATCTATCCTTTCAAGATCTATATGATAATCTGAATCCTGCTTAGGGATACAGCTGTAATGCCCAAGAAGAAAAAGATTCTTTTCAGAAGGTATCCTCGGGATAGTAAATTCAAGCCTGTGCAGGGGATCAAAGATGATATCCTTAATATGCGAAGAGTAATCCTTCATCGAGACAATCTCTCCAAGATCTTTTCCGTCTTCATCATAGAGAGCTTTGTCCAGACCTGCATCTTTTGCCATCTTAAACTGAAGATAATACTGCTTTGTTATAGTATTTACTGATGAAGAATCTTTCCCTTTTACAGCATCTATCTTCTTTCCGGAATGTTTATGCACTATTATCTCTTCAAGAAATCTCTTATATTTGTTTGCAACTATTACTCCTTCTTCAATCTTCTCTTTGCAAAAATAACAGTCGCTTTCAGGAAATGCCATATCCTTTCTTATGATTAAAGATTTAAAAAGATTATGCAAAAACTTATAAATATCAGCCCTCTAAGAAAAAACATGTCATTTAAGAGGTTTGCAAAAGACTGCATGATATACGCAAGGCAGTTTATGAAAGAGCCCAAACAAATGTCTACATGCTTTCCCACATCAGAGTATGCTGCGAGAAAGATGGCAAGCCAGATAGGAGATGCAAGAAATATTGTAGAGCTGGGAGCTGCAAACGGAAAAGTTACAAGAGAGATACTTAAAAAGCTTCCTGAAGACGGGAGACTGATTTCTTTTGAGATAGATCCAGGATTAGCAGAAAATCTAAGGAATAACATAAAAGATCCAAGACTGGAAGTTATAGTGGATGATGCAAAGAACATGAGAAAACATACAGAAAGCGTCGACTGTATAATAAGCACTATCCCTCTCACTTCGATGAAGAAAGATGAAAGAAATTACATGATCCAGCAGTGTTATGACACCTTAGAACATGGAAATTATGTTCAACTGCAGTACTGCAGGGCTGTAAAAAAAGAGCTTGAGGAAATGTTTAGAAAAGTAGAGATAGATAGGTCTTTCAGAAACATACCTCCAAGCACAGTCATCTATAATTGCAGAAAATAACAACAGCTTTAAATATAAAACAAATATTCTTTTTCTTATGATACTCGAGGTTAAAGCAGATACTGCTGATCGTATTCCTTTTGGGTAGATATTTCTATAAAATTTTGGAGGCAGATAAAAGTGGAAGATTTCCATGATCGTATTCCGGAAAAAGAAGAATATAAAATATGCTGTCTATGATATGCTTGAGGAAAAGAGAAACATAGAATATAGAGCTGAACTAGAAGACTCGATAAAAGACCTGTGGGATATAGAATACAAAGAAAATAGGTTCATAGACAGGATATATTCATGCATGTATGAGAAAAAGAAAGATAAGAAATTAAATAACTTAATAGACACATTAAAGATATATCTTATATGCTTTAAGTAAGGTTCTGTCAAGTTAAGTGCCAAGTATTAAATTCTTAAAGATATTATCAAAACC
>CAYXHN010000083.1:0-5242 GCA_964464955.1 uncultured Methanosarcinales archaeon | reverse complement strand
TCAAACCTCTCCTGTGTGAATTAAAATTTTGATATTCCATTACCATGCAAGCCTAATTGAGCTTTTCAAGAATAATTCCCAATTTAGTCCCATTTTCTCATAAAATCTCTTGTAATTTACGGTAGTATCAATAAATTTAAGAAATACGACGAATTGATTTTAAAAAAACAAAATCTTAAATACCTTGTTGATCTATTTACTGCCATGATGGACGAAAAAGAAAAAGAAAAATGCGAATATATCCCTGATTCAAAGCTGCCTAAGCTGGTTCTTGCAGTGCATAAAAACTATAATTTTAATAAAAAAGAAGGATGGGAATACATAGTACATCAAACAGCAGGACACATGTGTGCTAACTATCATATGATAGCAAGAGAACTGAGACCGAGAAAAGGTTTGAAAGAAAAGATACAGGAGATAAATGATACCTGGCTTGAAAGCTGCTCTGGCATGAGCAGAAATCCTATGCTTGATGATGTTCTAGAATACAGGAAACAGCTTAATGAACTTTTAGGAGTAGATTGCAGTTTTTCTTACGATAGATTTCAGGAAGGCCTGTATCCTATTGACTGCGATAGCGAAAGCCTAAATAAACTGACTTCAGAAAGATTTCCTAAGGATCTTGATAACCTTATAGGATGGAAAGACAATCTTGAAAGATGTATGGGCACAATAGGCAGATGGAACCTTTATATTTTAGGAGAGAATTGTGATTGATCACATCCCAGGCATCTTGCCTTTGAAACTCTTCTACATCCTAAAGGTTAACACCTTATAGATATCTGTTGTGCAACCCACGCTTTGCTAGGTTCCACCAAGAAATTACATCCCAGGCATCTTGCCTTTGAAACTCTTCTACATCCTAAAGGTTAACACCTTATAGATATCTGTTGTGCAACCCACGCTTTGCTAGGTTCCACCAAGAAATTACATCCCAGGCATCTTGCCCTTGAACTGCTTCATCATCTTTTCCATGTTCTTTGTGCCTTTGCCTTTGAACATCTTGACCATCTTCTTGCTCTGCCTGTATTGTTTTATGAGTTCTCTTATGTCTTTTGCAGGAACACCAGATCCCTTTGATATCCGGTCTATCCTGGATGCAGATAGTATGTCTGGATCTTCAAGCTCTTCCTGTGTCATGCTGTTTGCTGCATGCTCCCATTTTTTCATCTTTTCTTGCTGGACATTGAGCATGTCTTTAGGCAATTTCAGCTGACCCATGCCTGGCACCATCTCCATCAGCTTTGACAATGAACCCATCTTTTTCATGGCTTTCATCTGCTCTAAAAGATCCATCAGGTTGAAGTCTCCCTTTAAGAATTTCTTTGACATATCCTCTGCTTTTTCTTCTGGGATTGCCTCTTTTGCCTTTTCAAGCAATGCATCTATATCACCCATGCCTAATAATCTTCCTACAAAACCTTTTGGGTTGAAAGGCTCAAGGTCGTCTATCCGTTCCCCTGTTCCTATGAACTTGATAGGGGCTTCTGTAGCAGCGCATGCAGTCAAAGCTCCTCCCCCCTTGGCAGTTCCGTCCATCTTTGTAGCTATCACGCCAGTTACACCGCATGAAGAATGGAATGCCTCTGCCTGTTTCTGCGCAGCCTGGCCTATGTCTGCTGATATCACAAGAAGTTTCTCATCTGGGTCTATAAGCTTGTTAAGCTTGTTTATCTCTTCTATAAGGTCCTCGCTTAAAGCATCCCTTCCTGCAGTGTCTACAAGTACAACATCATATTTCTCAATCTCTTTTTCAAATTCTTTGTATATCTTTACAGGGTCTTTTTCCCCTTCATGTATGAATGCTTCAGCACTTATCTGGTCCATGACCTGCTTCAGCTGCTGAGGTGCAGCAGGCCTGTGAACATCCAATCCTATCGCACATACCTTTTTGCCTCTTTTCTGGAAATATTTTGCTAGTTTCCCTATTGTTGTCGTCTTTCCTGAACCGAAAAGACCCACCATCATTATCTTTGTAGGCTTTTTTTCTGTTTCTATGCTTGCAGCCTGTTCTCCAAGGAACTTTACAAGCTCTTCATAGACTGTATTTACAAGATGCTCCTTCTTTGTCAATCCGGCAGGAGTTTCTTCTTTCAATGCCCTTTCTTTTATCCTTTTTGAAAGATCAAATACCAGCTGGACATTCACATCAGAATGAAGCAAAGCTCTCTGGATATCCTTGACTAGTTCGTTTACCAGCTTTTCATCTACAAAAGTGCTGCCTGCTATTTTCTTCAGGGTTTCTTTTAGGCTTGAGCCTAACTTGTCAAGTACCATAATATCCTGTATCTATTAGCCCTATTTAAATATTGGGGTTTGAGGTTGAAATTTCTCAAGATAATATAACTCTAATTCTGCAATAGTGAATCCAGCTGAATAAAGAAAGGTATTTGCCTGTAAAACTGTACTTCTTGAAGCTAGAATTATCCTCTTTGCAATATTGTCCTCACTCTTGTAAGGGGCATTATACTTATCAAGAAAGGTATCCTGCTTCTATATGCCTAGATAAGGTCACAGCAGCATGAGTTGCAATATATGCTCCTATTATCTCTGTCAACACCATCAAGATATGCCATTAACATCAGGTCATCTGTTAAATCCAATCGAAAAAGAGAGCTACGAACAGGAGGGGACATTTCTAAACGGCTAAAACGAACGAGGGAGGGGTTCATAATTCACTGTAAAATCTCTAATAATTGATTCAGTTTCAACTCTTCTTCAAGAATGTGTTTTATGCATTGAGCCAATATCATTATTTTTTTCCTATAAAGAACTTGCTTATCTCCATCATTATAAATCCTAAGATCGAAATACCTATGATTTTAATCCAGTCTATTGCTAATAATGGAACTGTTCCGAAAATGATTTGTAATGGAGACCAATAAATTACTGCTACTTGTATGCTCAACGATAGACAAACAGCTCCAAACAGCCACTTATTTGAAAATGGATTTAAGTGTTTAAGTGAAGAATGCAAAGTTCTGCTGCTCATTACAGCAAACATCTGGAACATAACAAGGGTTGTGAATGCCACTGTTTGAGCTTTGCTTAGATTGATTTCTTTGTATTGCATAAACAGGAATAAAGTTCCCAGACCCATTATCAATCCAAATATGGCAATAGACAAAAATATTTTTCTTGTAATAGGTTTTTCCTTTGGATCTCTTGGCAGGCGTTTCATAATTCCTTCTTCGCTCGATTCAAATCCTAAACCAAGAGCAGGAAAATCATCTGTTAATAGATTCATTAATAAAATTTGAAGAGGGAGCAATGGAAGAGGGAATTTAAGCATTATCGCCATAAATACTGCTGTTATTTCCCCAGCATTACATGACAAAAGATATTTTGCTGATTTAATCATCTTATTATAGATATTTCTTCCCTCTTCGATCGCACTTACTATTGTAGCAAAATTATCATCTGTTAAAGTCGCTTTACTTACTTCTTTGGCAACATCAGTGCCTGTTATACCCATTGCTATGCCAATATCAGCTTTTTTTAGAGCAGGAGCATCATTTACACCATCTCCGGTCATAGCAACAATATGGCCTTTTTTTTGTAGTGCATCAACAACTCTTGACTTTTGAATGGGCAGAGCCCTGGCAATGATTCTGATTTTTTCTATTTTTTTCTCAAGTTCAGAATCACTCATTTTTTCAACATCCGCTCCTGTCAGCACGAGGTCTCTTTCTTTGAACGATCCAATCTGTTGGGCTATAGCTTTAGTTGTTATTGCATGATCTCCTGTTATTATCATAACCCTTATTCCTGCTTCTTGACATTGTTCAACAGCTTGTTTAACTTCTTCTCTTGGTGGATCAATCATTCCCGTAAGCCCTACAAATATTAGGTTTTTTTCTACACTATCTATATCATATTTCTTAGAATCAGGAATTTCTTTATATGCAAGAGCAAGCACCCTTAAAGCTTTTCCAGCAAAAGAATCATTCATCTTAAGAATCTTTTCTTTATCTTTTTTAGTTAGTTTTCTTATTTTGCCATTTTCAATTATCCTATCACATACTTTTAAAAGAAGATCAGGGGCCCCTTTAACATAGGCTTCTGTTTTTTTATTTATCTTATTTTTAAATAAAACAGACATTCTTTTTCTGTCTGAATCAAACGGCAATTCTTCAATAAAAGAGAAATTCTTTTTTAATTCTTTATCTTCAAGTTTTCCTTTTTCTCCCAAAACAACCAAAGAACCCTCAGTCGGATCTCCAATAATCTCAAACTTACGATTTTTTTTTGTCAATTTAGCGTTATTGCACAAATAGCCTATCCTTAACAGCAATTCCAATTGATTTGGATCGATTTGCTTATTATCAACAGAAAAATCCCCTTTTGGTTCATAACCAGTTCCACTTACTTTAATTATTTTATTATCATAAAAAATATCAGTTATTGTCATCTGATTTTTTGTGATAGTTCCTGTTTTGTCAGAACAAATTACAGTCGCAGCACCTAAACTTTCAGCTGCAGGAAGCTTCTTAATCAGCATATTCTTTCCTGCTAATCTTTTTGTTCCCATAGACAAACCAACAGTTACAACAATAGGGAGCGAGTTTGGAATTGTAGAAACAGTTAAAGCTAAAGCAAATAAAAGCATCTTACCAAAAGTCAGAGTTCCTTGTAATGTTCCGGAAACTAGTACAATAACAATTAAAATTATAGCTACAACTCCAATCTGTTTTGCCAATCGGGTAAATTTTATCTGCAATGGTGTTTGAACTTCTTTTGTTGTTTGCAGGGATGCAGCAATTTTTCCAAATTCTGTTTTCATGCCTGTATTAGTAACAACGCATTTTCCTTTTCCGTACGTTACTGCAGTACCCATAAAAGCCATATTTTCTTGGTCTGCTACAGGAGTGCCTGATTTGAATGATTCAGTGACTTTTTTTGATGGAACAGATTCTCCAGTCAAAGATGCTTCATCTATCTGTAGACTCGATAGTTCGATGATTCTTGAATCTGCCGGAACGATATCTCCTGCTTCAAGCAAAAGAATATCTCCAGGCACAACATCTCTTGCTGGAATCTTTTGTTCTCTTCCATTACGCATAACCTTTGCTGTGGGTGCAGAAATTTTTTCTAATGCTTCAATCGATTTTTCAGCTTTATACTCTTGGACAAATCCAAGTATGGCATTCAAAAGCACTATCCCAAATATAGCCATTGATTCTATTCTTTCTCCTAAAAACAAAGATAAAAATCCTGCAAAGATAAGCAATAGAATTAGTGC
>CAYXHN010000082.1:0-5273 GCA_964464955.1 uncultured Methanosarcinales archaeon | reverse complement strand
CATTAATACTGCCTGAAGAATCTCTGCCTCATAAAATAGTTGATGCTTATAACTACTTATCAGACGGTCTTGTTACAGGATTTAAAAGATTAGGCCTGGATGCTGAGAAAAAAAGATCAGAATCAAAAGAGAGAAAGGATAGTTGTTATTTAAATTCAAATCCTTATGATGTTGTTGTGAATGGCAAGAAGATTTCAGGAAATGCTCAGGCAAGATTAAACAGCATTGTATTGCAGCATGGAACAATAATCATTGAAGATAATTTAAATGAGCTCTTAGATAGTATGTCTCTTGGCGAAGAAAAAAAATCCGAATTGATAAATCGGGCGAAGACTAAAGTTACCTGTGTTAAAAATGAATTAAGAAGAGATATAACCATCTCAGAGCTTGAAAGGGCGATGATATCCGGGTTTGCAGAATTATTTAAGCAGAAGGGAATCACTTTTGAAAGAGGAGAGTTAACAGATTATGAAAAACATCTCATAGAAAAACTTTATAAAGAAAAATATTCAACTGAAGAATGGAATCATCTAAGATGAAAAAAATTATCATGGTTGGGATTGCTGCATTCTTATCTATACTTGCAGGAATAGCTTTTTTTTCAGGAAGCATCACAAGCCATACAAATCCTGATCCGATCAGATTAGGCTACTGTCCAACAATGTCTGATCTGGCTAAAGAGATCGCATCAAAAAACATTCATGTATCCTTGCAGTCATTTGGTTATACCTCAGAAGCACTCCAGGCTCTAAATAAAGGAGATGTTGACATGGTGCTTGTTGGAAGGCTTGCCGATAGAAATGAAGTGAATGATCCTTTTGAAAAAAGGCTAAAGCAGGGTTTGACGCTTGTAGGCAGAGAAAAAAGACTGATATCCATCTCTCAATTGCAAAACAGCAGGATTCACACAGCAGTAGATGAAGATCTTGCCAATGTATATATCTCCAATAAAGAAAATATCATATTCCATGAATCAACAGGATCAGCTATCAAAGAAGGAATAGATGAGATCGTATTGATTGACTGGAATGATTATACAGATGGCCTCGGGCTGGTCATACCTGTAGATGATGCAGGAAATAAGATTGAGAAATTTAGGATTCCTGTGGCCTATTCTAATACTGAAAGGCATATTGAAAATTTACATACAGGATAAATCGAAACATTTATATATGTCATATCAATCCAGATTGATATGAAAAGTGCTTTCAAACTCCTTAAGGTATTGGGTGAAGAGACAAAATACAATATAATCAGCTTTCTGCTTACTGGAGAAAAGTGTGCATGCGAAATTCCCCCACATATAAGAAAGACACAATCAAATACATCAATGCATCTAAAAAGACTCAGAGAAGAGGGATTGGTCAAAACAAGAAGACAGGGGAAAAAGATAATGTATTCGATCAAAGACCCAAAGATAAAAAAATTATTCAAGTTATTGGAGGTATGAAAATGGATGAAAAATTTGCAAAATGGAAGGGGATTGACAGGACAAAAATAGACTGGCATCCAGAGATTGATGAGAAAGAATGCACTGGCTGCGGGATGTGTGTAACTTCATGCGGCAGAAATGTTTTTGATTTTGATAAGGAGAAAAATAAGTCTGTTGTTGCAAGGCCTTTGCAGTGCATGGTCGGATGCAGCTCCTGCGAAGCATGGTGTGTTTTTGATGCGATAAGCTTTCCTGATAAGCAGTATGTTAAGGATCTGATAAAAGAAAAAGGGCTTTTGAAAGTTGCTAAAAAAGAGCTTAAAGAGAGACTAAAAGAGAAGCCTTGCAGCTGCACTGGATAAAAATTATTACGGAGGATGTAAAAAATGAAAATAGAAATATTAGGAACCGGTTGCCCAAAATGCAAGCAGCTTGAGGCAAATGCAATAAAAGCACTTGAAGAAACAGGAAAAAAAGCTGAAATTGAAAAAGTTACAGAGATTGATAAGATTGTAGAGTATGGTGTGATGTCCACTCCTGCGATAGTAATTGATGGCGAAGTGAAAAGCTATGGAAAAGTGGCTGAGGTTGAGGAAATCAAAAAATGGCTGTGAAGAATAAGCTGATTTTATTTTTTGCACTATTTTTAACTTTGCTTGCAGCAGGATGCTCGAATAATTCACAAATAAATGGTAATACAGTTGTCGATACAGAACATGAAGTTAACATTGACAAGCTTGAAATATACCATTTTCATGGAACACAGCAATGCTATTCCTGCGTCACGATGGGCGATTATGCTGAAGCGACAGTAAAAACTTATTTTAAAGATGAACTTGAAGATGGAATAATCGTTTTTGATCACATCAATGGCCAGCTTCCTGAAAACAGGGATCTAGTCATGAAGTATGGAGCGACAGGATCATCGCTTTGGCTTGGAACTTATGATGGAGAAAGTTTTGTTCCTGAACAGAATGTTCAAGTCTGGTATAAGATAAATGACAAGCAAAACTATATGAAATATCTTAAAGGTGTAATCGAGCAGAAACTTGCAGGCAATTAAAATGGGATTGATGGCGTTTATGGAAGCGATGGGGACAAGCGAGATAGGATTGCTCGCAGCATTTTTTATAGGGCTTATGACAGCGATAAGCCCATGCCCTTTAGCGACAAACATAACTGCTATTGCTTATGCCAGCAAGAGGATCGACAACAGCAAACATACTCTTTTAGTCGGATTTCTTTATACTCTTGGGAGAATGTTCACCTATGTGTTGATCGCCTCAGCAATTGTGTGGTTCGGGCTTAACACTCAAAGCATAGCGCTGACATTACAAAAATATGGAGATAAGATACTAGGGCCTCTCTTATTGATCGTAGGTGTAGTGATGCTTGACATAATCAAGATAAACTTTTTCAGATCAGGTGATAAGCTGGATAGGTTAAAAGAAAAACTTGCAGGAAAAGGATTTTTAGGAAGTTTCCTATTAGGAGTAATATTTGCTTTAGCATTCTGCCCATTTAGTGCAGTATTATTTTTTGGAATGCTTATACCGATAGCACTCAAAGCAGGAGACGGATTAATAATCCCTTCAGTATTTGCTTTTGCAACTGGACTTCCAGTGATAATATTCTCTTTCATACTTGTCTACAGCGTTTCAAAGCTTGGCATTATTATGAACAAGATAAGTGCATTTGAGAGATGGATGAGAAAGATAGTTGCAGTGGTATTTATACTGACAGGATTATATTATATTGGGATGGCGGTGATATAGATGGAAAGAAAAGATTGGAATATGTTGATATGGATTTCAGTAATATTTGGATTGTTATACTTTGTGCCGTCCCAGGCAGAATGGTTCAGGACCTCAATAATTTCTGCATTTGATCTGCTGCATGATTATGCAAGACAGCATGTTTTAACCTGTTTAGTTCCAGCTTTGTTTATTGCAGGGGCAATAGCTGTATTTATCCAAAAAGAAAAAGTGATGAAATATCTGGGCCATGAAGCAAAGAAATACGTTTCTTATGGTGTTGCTTCTGTTTCAGGAGCTATTTTAGCAGTCTGTTCCTGCACTATACTGCCGTTATTTGCCGGGATCAGAAAAAGAGGGGCAGGGTTAGGACCTGCTATCACGTTCTTGTTTGCAGGCCCTGCAATCAATATCGCAGCTATATTTTTGACAACGAGTGTTCTGGGGATCAAGATAGGATTGGCAAGGATCTTTTTTGCAGTTTTATTATCTATTTTGGCCGGTTTGACTATGGCTTTAATCTTTAGAGAAAAAGTAGATAAGGAAAAATTATTGATCAATGAAACTGAGGAATCACAATTGTCAAATAAAGTTATGGCTGCTTTTTTTGGCTTGATGATAGGAATCTTGGTTGTCAATGGATTGCAGGTTGACAAGATAATAAAATATTCATTGATGGGCATCTTTACATTAGGAGTAGTTGGATTGGTTCTCTGGAAATTTAGGGACCATACAGCTCAAAAATGGCTGAACGAAACATGGAATTTTTCAAAGATGCTTCTTCCTTTGCTGTTTATAGGGGTTTTTATTGCAGGATTTATCATGCCTTTGCTTCCAGAAACATTGATTCAAAACCTGGTTGGACAAAATACAATTCTTGGGAATGTTGTTGCGTCTATATTCGGAGCATTTATGTACTTCTCAACATTGACAGAGATCCCTATATTGCAGGCGTTAATTGCCAAGGGGATGCATTCAGGACCTGCTTTAGCTTTGCTTTTGGCAGGACCTAGTTTAAGCCTGCCTAATATGCTGGTAGTGCGTGGTGTTCTTGGAACAAAGAAAACAGCAGTATATGTTTTATTGGTGGTGCTCTATTCAACAATTGCCGGATTAATCTTTGGTTCTATGATCTAATTTTTTACAAAGAAAAATATTATAAAATAATTTGTATAGAAAAATGACAAAAATTTGCTGATGATCATTGCTAATCTTATCTCTGCACAATTGAATTTCACCATAAATAGAGAGATATTAAACCCTCTGAAGAAGCAATGCTGAAATTTTAAATAAAAAAGAAATTATTTATATTCAACATTAGCAGTTGATCTAAGTTCTTGAATAAGAATGTTTATTGCTTCTTGCTGTTTTTCTTGTTCTAATGTTGCAATAATCTGTGGTTGTAGCTCTTCATATGAAGGAACTTCTTCAGTAGATTGCGATTCATACATCTCATAAAAATCTTGCGCTTCTTCTTCAGTTACATCAGATGTTTGGCCTTCAAGTTGACTTTCCAAATAGTTTTGAATCGCTATCTGATTCTTTATACTTTCTAATTCTGCTTCATAAGAAACTCCTATGGATTCAATTTGTTGTTTGTAGTCATCTAATGTTGCACCTTGCATTGCAAGCTGTTGTTCAATCATAGATTCTGCTTCTTCATTTGTAACAACAATATTTTCCTGTTGAACTTGTTGTTCAAGCACTTTTTGATTTATTGCCTGTTCAAGTGCATCATCTTCAGAAATTTGTTGTCCCTGCTGTGATAATGATTGTTGAACCGCTGCAACATCTTCTGATTTTATTTCTTCATCATTGACTGTTGCTACAACATTGTCTGTTATAGGTTCAGTAGGTATGTTGTTAACATCACTAGTATCAGGTACATTTTGGATATTATCTTCTTGTTCTGATGTACTGCATCCGGTCATAAGAATAACAGATAGCACCAAAAAAATTGCCATCATAT
This sequence comes from uncultured Methanosarcinales archaeon, assembly GCA_964464955.1. Lineage (GTDB taxonomy): Archaea > Nanobdellota > Nanobdellia > Woesearchaeales > WJKL01 > WJJM01. The sequence continues at coordinate 118 of CAYXHN010000082.1, read as the reverse complement.
TTTTTAGCTTTGTCATTGTATTAAAAACTAAAAAGCCAATCTTATTTAAGTTTTTTGGTAAGTTGTAAGTAAAAAGTCTACTTTTTCTTGATTTTTCATGAAATTTAGCTAAAAACGA
>CAYXHN010000081.1:0-5522 GCA_964464955.1 uncultured Methanosarcinales archaeon | reverse complement strand
CTGCATTCTCATCAAAATATTTCTCTATCTTCACTCCAAAAGTATCAATATAATCCCAGTCAGGCTCATTGTCAAGCATTGAAAGAGAAACAACAACTTCATCTCTCAGATCATTGATCAGACAATAAGGCTTTAGTATCTCAGACAGCTTTTCTTTATCCTTCTTCTCTATATTTTCCAGTGTCTTGTTGAGATAACTTTCACTAAGTTTGTTTGAAGGCACTATCTTCTCATCAGTATCTGAGGTCAAAAATTCAACTGCAGAAGAATATTTTCCTTCCTTAAGATGCTCTAAAGCTTTTGAATATTCTCCTTTTTTCAGAAGCTCAATCCCTAATTCTCTGCCTTTAAGATCAGAATATTTTTTAGCGAATTTCTCATTCTCTCTCTGCCTTTTTCTTGATTCTTTAAGCTTGCCGTATTTTCTCAGGTTCCTGAACTTGTATCCAGCATTCTTAAAAGCATCGGCAGCTGAAGAATAATCTCCGTTCTCTTCAAGAACATCTCCCAACAAAAGGGAATTCTCAGCTATGAAATTGTTTATCTCTTTCCTGTTCGGATCATTATATTTTAATTTCTTAGAAAGCTCTTCAGCATCCTTTATCAGATTATTAAGATATTTATCCTTGTCAGAAGGAAAATCCTGCATATCATCTTTATGTATCTCAAATACCTCAGAATACCCGTCTTTATGCTTTTTAAGGTGCTTTATAGCATGCTCCTCAAGAACTTCCTCCAATGGCTTGTTTTTCTTACTTTCCTCAAATAATCTCTTTCCAAAATCAAGATGCTTCCCAGCATCCTTGCTTTTATTTATCTCAGCTTCTTTTTTTCCATAGATTGCCTTAAATGTATCTTCAGCATCATCTGCAAACAATCCAGTATTAAAAGCAAGGCTAACTCCTGCTACAGCTAAACCTTTCCCTATCCTGCTATTTTTTATTATCTCAGCCAGTTTGGAGATCATACATATACTAAGTATTACCTATTTATAAAGCTTTCTATTTACACCACTTAATAATGACAAATAACAAAAAATTTGCTGATAATTGTTTCTCGTCCTATCTCTGCACTATAGCTGGCAAATTTTCAATAATAGAGATTATACAAAAAAAAGGATCTCCAGATAGGTTGAAAAATATTATAAATTCATTTAAAGAGATAAAATATCCTACCTCAAGAGGATTCAAGCTTAAAAAGAAAGAGATTCTTGATAATCTAAAGAAATGAATAGTTTTAAATGCAGGATTATCTTTAATAATACTATGAAAAAGCCAATAGAAAAGATTAAAAAAATGGATAAGAATAATAAAGTATCTTTTATAGCTTTGTTTGGATCTTATGCCTCAAAATCCCACAATAAACTTTCTGATATAGATATAGCGATATATTATGAGGGTAATAAAAAAGAGAGGTTTAAATTTAGGATAGCAGTTTCTGGAGAATTGGGTGAAAGATATGATGTGCACATATTCCAGGACCTTCCATTATATATCAAAAACGAGATAATCAAGAAAGGAAAGATAATCTATAAAAAAGATATAAGAAAAGTTGCAGAAACATATATCAAAGTGATATCTGAATTCAGCTCATTTGAAAAATATCTAAATCATTATTATGATAAACTAGAGGGTAAGACTCTTGCTTAAAGAAGATAAAAACAAGATTCTTTTAAAATTAGATGAGATGGAATCTTATATTGAAGATATAAACAATATACTTCCTGATGAAAAAGAATATCTTTCTTCTTTGATAAAAAGAAGAGCTTGTGAAAAAACGATAGAGCTGGCAATCAAATCATTGATAGATGCATGTTCAATGATCATATCTGCGCAAAAGCTTGGAGTCCCTTCTGATGAAGATAACATCTTTGATATTTTAGCAAATAAGAAAGTTATATCCTCAAGATTCAGGAAAAGATTGAAAGAGATGAAAAGTTTTAGGAATATAATTGTCCATAAATATGGTGATGTAGATGATAAATTGGCTTACGAGACCATCTCCTCAGATCTAGGAGATTTTGAAACATTCAAAAAAGAAATCCTTGACTATCTGAAAAACAGCTGATCATTTTCTATACACCAGATCATCTACTTCTCCTTTGATCAGATTAACTTTATATTCTTTATTGTTTCCAAAATCATCATAAACGATAAGCTTGTTATTTTCAGATAAGACAGGTCCTTCAACATCATCTCCATCTAGTTCGCCTTTAAAATAAAAAGAACACATTCCTTTTGGCCTGAACATACCGTTGAATTTTCCATCTTCAACTTTTCCGCTTGCAGTAAAAGTTTTTTTGAAATACTTAAGATCTTCCTCATTTTCAAAATCAACCATCAGCCCAGGAAGATTTTCAGCTAAATTTATCTCTTTGATCTTAGAAACTAAAGGATTGTACAATGAAGTTTCTTCTGTTCCTTTAACTGATTCAAGAGCATCTCTCTTTATCCCCTCAATATCAGAAGAATATCTTTTATCCTTGCTTTTCTCAGCCAATCCTTCAGCCTTGGCCAATTCAGCTTTAGCAGAATCATAATTCTCAATTACTTTCTCCAGTTTATCAAACTCAAAATCAAGCTTCAAAGAGCTGGCATCTACTTCCAGGTCTTCTATCTTTCCTTTCAAAGAATCAACTTTTTCTTTCAATGAAGATATTCCTGTTTTATCTGGATTTTTCTTCAAAGAATAATATTCTTCTTTCAGCTCATCATAACTGGATTTAACCTTGCCAAATTCAAAGTTTTTCTTGATATCATCAGCTTTTTCAAGATATCCTTCAAATTCTGATCTCTTTTTATCAGGAACTTTTCCAACAGCTTCAACTAATCTTGAATGCAGTCCAGAGTCATAGCCTTTCTGCAGTTTCTCAAACATGGTCTCAACATTGCTGTAATCCTGCTCAACGACCGGAGCCGGATCTTTAACAGGCTCTTTACTATTTTCCCCTCCTCCGAATAAAAGATATCCTGCTAAACCCAATGCAGCTATCCCTCCTGCAGCATAACCAAGAACCTTCCCTTTTCTCTCTACCAAGCTGTTAGTAAGGCTGCTTACAGCCTTCCTTTTCCTTACAGTTACCTTTTTTGACCTGTTCTTGATGCTCTTTAGGTTTGTAAAACTTCTTGTATTCAGGACTTCTTCATGCTCCACCTGAAGATATTTTCCAAGAACATCGATCACTTCATCCATGGACTGGAATCTCTGGCTGGGCTCTCTTTCCATCATAGTCATGGTTATATCTTCAAGATCGTCAGGAACTGTCTTCTCTATTTTTTTAGGAGAGGCAAGCTCTGCTTCTCCTGTTTCTATCTTTCTTAAAAGCTCATAAGCAGTCTCAAAATCAGTTCTCTTGAAAGGGGCTTCTCCTGTTATAAAAGCATATAAAGCTCCCCCTAAAGAATATATGTCTGCAGTCTCATTACAGCCCTTTACATCATTTATCTGTTCAGGGGGCATGTAAAAAGGTGTACCTAATGTCTGTCCTGTCATGGTCATCCCTATTTCGGTCTTAGCCAGTCCAAAATCACCTACTTTAACATTAACTCCGCTTTTATTGTTATATACAAAGAGGTTATCTGGTTTTAGGTCCCTGTGGATGATACCATTCTTATGAGCAGCAGAAAGCCCTTTTGCAGCATCTCTTATTATCTTGACTCTCTGTCCTATATTCAGCTCATTGAGTATATTTTTATAAGAAAGCTTATTTTGGATAAATTCCATAAGATAATAGTTATTCCCTCCTGAGAATACCCCTATAAGATTTTTATGATTCATGGTGATGAGAGATTTCCATTCATCCTGCAGCCTTCTAAGATATTCACTCTGCCCTGTAGTATCTACTTTCAATGCAAACCGATTATCTTTAGGAAGATTTATCTTAAAAGACTTCAGTTCTTTTACAAGAGAAGAAATATCATTTTTAACAAGTTCTTTCTTATGTGAGTTTACATATTTTACCTGCTCATTTTTTAGGCCTTTTATAGATTGGATAAGCTTTTTCTTTTCATTGCTCAGCTGTTTTTTTATTATTTTTATATTCTCAGAACCTGCTTTCTTATCATGCAGTCTCTTTTCCTTAGATACAAGCCTGTCTATCTTTTTCCTTGAAGAATGTATCGGCTTGTAGAAATCTTCAAATTGCTCTTCACCAGTAGCCTCTCTCCAGGCAACCATATCAGCAAGAACATGCTTCCATTCAAACTCAGCAATATCAGGCCTAGCTCTAACATCATACACAGCACCCATTCCGCCTTTGCCTAATTTTGCTTTTTTTTCAAATAGTCCCATCAACAGATCTTTTTTGTCCATTCTCTTTTTCTGATATGTATTACCTATTTATAAAGCTTTCTATTTATACCACTTAATAATGACAAACTTATTGTGAAATATAACAAAAATTTGCTGATAATCATTGCTTGTCCTATCTCTGCACTATAGATAGTAAATTTTTGGAATTGAAAATTCACCATAAATAAGAGGCTATTGAACCCTCTGAAGATTCTCTGCTGAAATTTTCAATAACAAAAATTTGCTGATGATCATTGCTAGGCATATCTCCACATTATAGCTGGCAAATTTTGGGAATTGAAAATTTTACCATAAATGAAGGGATATTGTGCCCTCTGAAGATTCTCTGCTAAAATTTTCAATAAAATTTTTATTATCAGTATTTTAACGATAGCTTTAAATATTACTAATAACACTAATAATTAAAATAATATAAATATGATTAATCTAAACCAAAAGGTTTATATATCCTATTAATAATATTATAAATATTAGTAATATAAATAAAATAAGTAATACTAATAATACAATGAAAAAAGGGTCTGGAACTAAAACAAGGATAAGCTTAACCATAGATAAAGGCCTCGCTGAAGAACTAAATAATATCTGCGAAAAAAAGTTCATGAAGATTTCTCCGTTTGTAGAACATCTGATAAAAAAAGGTCTGGAAGAGGTAAAAAAGCAAGAATGATATCTTCAAACAGAAAAGCAGAACTTGCATCCTTCCTTATGGTTGTAGCAGCTGCAGCCATCATAATAGGAAGCCTCCTCTCAGACATTGATTTTAACATCACAGGCATGGCAGTCTTCCAGGACCTAACCAAATCAGACTTCAACGGAACATACACAAACACCTTCTATAATACAACTGAAGGATTTATACAGTTGAACACAAGCCAAGGACATTATAATGGAAACTATACCTCTAATGTATTCGACGCGCAAGTTGATGTAACCTGGAACAACATAAGCTGGGAGAGTAAATCAGAGTATCTTCTTGAGATTGGAGAGAGAGATTGTGATAACCTAACTGGTTTAGTAGGCTACTGGAACTTAAATGATGAAGGAGACACAATAGTAGATTATTCAGGACAAGGAAATAATGGAACTAACAACGGAGCAACCCCCAACGCAACAGGCAAATCCAATACTGCTTATGATTTTGATGGGACTGATGATTATATTAAAGTAACGAGTAGTGAGGAACTAATTAATATGAGTTCTTTGACAAT
>CAYXHN010000080.1:0-5523 GCA_964464955.1 uncultured Methanosarcinales archaeon | reverse complement strand
CTATATATCGCAGGAAGCTTTCGATAGATTTTTATAATAGAAGCTCTTTATTAAAGACAAATCCTTGTGAGGAGGAATCTTATAATGTCACATGAAGAGCTTGTTAAAAGATTGGAAAACCTATCTACGCAATATTCAGAAGTACAAAAAGAAGAAGAAAAGAATGTTAATGGATTGTTCTCTAATCTTAGTGAAAAGATAAAAGGACAAAGGGGGAATGCTCTTGAATATGGTCCTTTCTTAATAAAATATCACAAAGATTCTGCCAAGAATGCAAAAAAACATTCCGCAGGTAGTATCGTAAAATGGAACGATAAACTTCAAGATGGATGGGAATTAACTCAGATTGCTGGTGAAGCTTCAAACCTCGACTGTAAACTTGAAGGTCCTTTTCCGCAAAAGTTTGAAGAATTAGTCCCTTCTGCTCTCGATGCCAAACCTAAAGGTCAATATCCACAAAAGTTTGGTAAGGTGTCTCATTCTGATATATCTGCGAGCATAAAAAATGGTGTAGATGAAGATGTAAGGAACATCATACATTCATATATGGGGGCTCTTCATAGGGGGGCGGACATTTCAATAACAATGGGGCCATTTGTATGTCTTTTTCCAAAATACAGCACCCATGGAATTCCGGACACTAATGATATAATAGAACAGCATTCTTTACTAATGGCTGATTTGATATTAACACAGGAGAAATTTGGGTTTAATCACATTATAGATAATGTCGAGACTAATGAATTTACTACTATTAATTTTCATTACTCTCTTTTTCATATACCTGGGGATATGAGACTCATACAGTCGCCGAATGATGATTCTTTCTTTCTTCACTATGAAAAACCCCATACATTTCACCAAGCTATTGACGATAATTCTACAAGGGAATGGATTGAAATTACCCACGAGGGTAAGATCTCAGAGAATGATATAAAAGCGATTAGAAAAGAATATGCTCTTGTAGAACATGCTTTTACTCGTTTTGACAAATACAAGAATGAAAAGCAGCCCAGTTATATTGAAGAAGGAGACGATTATATAGGTATGAGTCCAGAGAAAATAAGAGAAATGGACAATTTTGAGAATTATTATTCTTTGCAATTGAAATGGCTTAAAGAGTCTCAAGAGAAAGCAAGCTGACTAATTTAAATGAATACCTCCCGAATTTTTTGATAAAACATATAGAAAAGCAGCCAGGTATTCTTACTGGTTAAATTTGCTTAGAAGACTGGTAAAAAAGGCAAACAGACCATCCTAATAATTCAAAGATAGTGGGTATTCTCAACAAGCCATGTGGTGAGATAGAGAGATACATTTTTGATATTGTATTTTTGATAAGCATTCACTGCTCCTTTCGCTTTAAAAAAAAGAGCATGTAAAGCTCCCTTGTTGAAGATATGACCCTGAAGTGTGTTGTTTCTTATTCTATACTGTTGTTTACTTCATCCTTTATTATGTAGATGTTTTCTGGCTGTAATGATTCGCAATGTTTTTTTAGCAGAAAATTATATGCAGACTTGATAAATAAATACGCCACTACTAAGTGACAAAAATAGAAAGCTTTATAAATGGGTGAGTATTACTGTTATTAAAATGGATGAACACAAACGAAATCAAGATGGAGTAGATAAGATGGAGAAACTTGTCAGGGAAAGTTATGCTAATCTTCCAAGACCAGAATGTCCTGATGGCGAAACAATGTTCGATTATTATGATGCAATATTATCTAAATCAGAAACACAACAAGTAAAACATCACATAGAAGACTGTCCCTTTTGCAGAGTAAATGACCTATTCATGCAATTTGATGCTCCCCAAGACCAAGATAAACAGAGTTACCAGCGCTTCCAGAAGCAAATGACAAAATATGAATGGGAACAAATCCATCATCAAATTAAAGGATCACATAATCGTGATGACTAATAATCTATTTTATGATCCCGATTGGGGACTTCTGTATTCTTATTGAAAAGGGCAGCAGCCTATTAGCTCTTCCAATACGAATTGATAAATGCGGTTCTTACGGATCAAATTGTCTAAACGAAGATAAATGGAAAACCAAAACAAGAATATTAGATATGAAAAAAAGAAGCCAATTATGAGTTCTTGTTTTGAGCAGGATGTTTTCCAGCTGTATGCTGCAAGGGCAAAGCTCAATGTTACGAATTCTCCAGATGATATTGATGGTGTTACCTCATATACTTGGTATAGAAATGAAGAGTTTGAAATTTCCTTACCTAATATTAACCATCTTGATTTAAGCCAATATAGCAAATTAGAAGATATAAGAAATAGAAAAGACAGGAAAAAAATTAAGACATATATGACTGATGGTAAGATTAACGATTTTGACAAGTTAAAGTCATTACACGCTTACTCACAGCATTTTTGGTCGATTCCGTTAATAGATAAAACAATAAAAAATGAGGTGTAATCACTATTGAGAGTAGAGTTAATGAAAGACCTCAAAGAGATATACGTGAGTTTATTTGTTTTAGCCAAATTATCGAAAAAGTTATAAATAATATATGGTAACGAGGAGATAATAATGAATAAAATACGATACTCAATAATAGCTGATAGAAAAAATAGGGTTGACGAAAATAAAGACTTAAGGTTAAGACCAAAAGTTCCAGTTGGAGACTTTCCCTACTTTGCAGATATGGAATATAGCCAACCTAACGATGAAGTCAAGATAGATATAAATTTTGACACTTATGAAAAAAGAAGAGGAATTGAAGAAAACGATCATATTCTTATCAGATTTGGCAGAAATACTGGTCGAATTTATTCTATTACATTAAAGAATTGTAAAAAAATGATAGAAAAGAGGACATATCTTAAGGAGGTTGATAAGATTATTGATAGGTTAGAGCAGCATGAAAAGTCCTATTTTAATAAGATACGTTTTCACAATAACTTAAACCTTGGAAGAGAGATTGTTTCTAAAACATTGGAAGACCGTCTTACTGATCGTAATTCTTATTTTTCCCACTGACTCTTTAGTAATTTGAATTTCCCATCCGTTAACCCAAGTTAATCTCAAAATCTTGCTGTATCTTCTACACGCTCATACGGATCAATATCTCTCTCCTTAAGATACTTTCCGAAAGTATTGATTGCTGTTTCAATAAGCTTTTTATATACTCAATTATTATATTTGAAAATATATGGAAGATGAGTATCTATTTGATTGCGGACCTATAGAAGAAGCCGTTAAGGAGGATTCGCTAAGTAAGCTGGAAAAAATTACTTATTTGCTTTTTACTAGAGATATTCTAGGTAATATCACAAGCTGCGAGAAAGATAAATGCCAGCTTAAGGCCTTCAAGAAGGTATTTAGAGATAATACAGTAGATGAAAATCATGAGCACAGATACTATTGGAGGATTTATGGAAAATGTCCTAAATGCGGTGACGAAAAGACGATCATTCCATTTTCAAATACTGTAGCAGGTCGTAGACCTGGCCTATTAGATTGGGTAGAGTCTTATGGGATTTACCCTAATGATGATGCCTAGATATTTTTCAGCCAACACACAACAGCAAGGAAGAGAGGATAGATAACTGCAAAATATATCAATAAGGTTTTTATGCTTATAGATTTGTTAAATATTTTCTCATTTCTTCTAAATGATAACCATGGCCATCCAATTATTTCTTCCAATACGAATTGATAAATACGATTTCTGCGTATCAAATTGTCTAAACAAAAATAAATAGAAAACCAAAACAAGAATATTAGATATGAAAAAAAGAAGCCAATTATGAGTTCTTGTTTTGGGCTGGATGTTTCCTCTTTCTGCAATATATTCTTTCAGTGCTGCAACTGAACCCTGTGAGATCTTTGATAGTTATCTGAAATAAGTTGGAATTTTCTTTTTCATATATGCTCTATATATCTTTAAAAAGCTGATGATATAGTAAGAGATATTTTTCATAAGCTTTATAAGTTTTTTTACTATCTTTTGTATAATGGCTCATACCAAAGGGGTTCCTGAAAGCCTGATGCTGACAGGGGTCATGTATAAAGGGGAAGAAGTTCTTACAGATGTTCCAGATAGATCTGAAGACAATTATCATTTTATTATAACATGCCATTATGAGATAGGGAAAGGGGATGAAATTTGAGCATATCAGTATGTATGATCGCAAAAGATGAATCTAAAAACATCGAGAGATGTCTTGAGTCAGTCAAAGGCATAGCAGATGAGATAGTTATTGGAGATACCGGAAGCAGGGACAATACAAAAGATATAGCAAAAAGATATACTAACAAGGTATTTGATATCAGATGGGAGCATGACTTTTCCAAGGCAAGAAATGAGTGCATGCTTTATGCGACTAAAAGATGGATATTTGTGATAGATGCTGATGAGTCTATAAGCAGAAAAGATTCTGACAGGATAAAGCAGCTGACAAAAGAAAAGAAAACTGCAGGCTATAAGTTTATACAAAGAAACTATTCTGACAAGATATCAGGCATAAGCTGGAGAAGCTCCAGGGATGACAATTATGATGAGAGCTCTTCTTTCAGAGGCTGGCACTGCAGAGAAAGATTAAGGCTGTTCAGGAACAATAAAGGAATAATGTTCAGATATCCTGTGCATGAATCTGTATTGCCTGCTATAAACGAGATGAATGGGAAGATATCAAACAGCAGGATACCGATACATCATTTTCAGAAATATTCTATAGACAAGGAGCAGTATCATTATCAGCTGCTTCAGAAAAAAGTACTCGAGTTCCCAGGAGCAGATTCATTTGCAGAGATAGCTCTTCATTGCTATGACATGGGATTGGAAAAGGAAGCTGCAGAGCATAAAAAAGCTGCCTTGGAGCTGAATCATGATCTTAAAGATGTTCTGGGAGTTATAAGATAATATATATCTTAAGAAGGCACACATCTTCTTTAAAAGATTATCAGAGTATCATTGAATAACATTATAATTCCTTAAGAGAGCATTATACTATCTAAAATAGTAAACTTTTTAAATATCAAAGTATAGATATTAATTGTGGGTAAGCTGACCCTGTAAAAGGATTGTGAATGCAATCTACCCAAGCCAGATGGCTGTTACTGGTTAGACAAGTCAAACCTTATCCACTTTTTTATCATATCTTTCTAATCTATTCAGATAATATAATATTTCTTTGTATGTGATTTTCACAGGATTCAATTCTTTTCCCTGCCTTTTGATAAAAGAAAAAGCTCTCTTGCGGTAGGAATTAGCAATGCTGTCTGCCAGAGATTTGATGTTTTTGTTTAATTCGTCCCTAAGCCTGAATAATGATTTGATCTCAGGACAATTATCAGCCAATAAGAATTTTAGATATTTTTTTACCTCCTTGAAATTAGCATCTTCGCATATTATCAGCATACCTATAGATTCGATGTCTTCTTCTATTATCTTCCTTATGCACAAAGCATACAATCTTGAATCTGTATAACTCTTTTCATTTATAGTAAGTAAAAAGTCAGGTTTTAAACCGCTCGTAAATTCTGAAATACATTCTGTC
>CAYXHN010000079.1:0-5585 GCA_964464955.1 uncultured Methanosarcinales archaeon | reverse complement strand
AGCAATAATACTCGGCAAATTTTTGTTAGTTTTAAGACTCCCCAAAAGATAAATATTTAAACCATTAGTCTTATCAAATATATATGCCCGAAAAAAAGAGACAGATCAAGTTCAGAAAGAGGCAGATTCCTCGGCTGAATTATGGAATTCTTCATTCTCAGGCAGGTTACAGCGACGGAGTTTCAATCGTCATGGATCAGATAGAGACCATGATGACAAAAGATATGAATATCCCCAAGAGCAACATACACTATCTTGTCGGATCTTCTAAAAAGTCCTCTCCCAAGATAAGGCAGTGCAGATATCTCTGGCATAAGCATCACCTAAACAAGAGAGCAGTCAAATATTTTAATGAAGGCTACGGCGGAGTTATAAGTGAGAATCTGGAAAAGGCGATAAACTATGCTCAAAAAGAGATAGAGGATTTTATAGATGACAAGAGGATAGATGTGATAATAGCCCATAATACAGGCCATCCTGTAAACTTTGTGCTTTCTGTTGCATTATCAAGATATTACAGAGATACTATAAAAAAAAGACAAAGAACCCCTAAGTATATTCTCTGGTGGCATGACTCTCATCTTGAAAGAAAAAGATTTCAGGATCCGCCTAATGATGTAGCAAGATACCTAAGGCAGGGCATCCCAGGGAAATATGTAGAGTATATCGTATTTATAAACAGCCTTCAGTTTGATCAGGTGCAGCCTTATTTCCTTGAACTAGACAAGCAGCATCCAGGATATTATGAGAGTATATTCAAGAACCATGATGTGATATATAACACTGCTACCCTTACTATAGACTCTTACAGTGACCTGAAAAAAGACAGCTATCAGGAAACAGCAGAGAGATTTGTAAAAGCGTTTAAAATAGACAAACTTTTAAGGGAAAACAGGCTGAGTTTTTCTGACGTGCAGTTCTGTCTTCAGCATACCCGTATCGTCCCCAGGAAAAGGATAGATTTTGCATTAAGGTATGCTTATGAGCTTTTTGACAAACTTAAGAAAAAAAAGGAAAAAAAAGCGATGATCTTCTTTGTTTCAGGCCATTCAGGTGATGAGACAGGAAATTATAAGAGAGAGATGATAAAACTTAACAGGCAGCTCTCAGAAACATATAAAACAAAAAAATTCTTCCTGATCTTTGCAGAAGACAGGGAAAAAGAGATAGAAACAGGGATATATTTTGAGGAATTTCCTTCTATATTCGCAAGGATGGGCGGAATATCTACCTACTTCAGCGAGATAGAAGGCTTTGGAAACAATCTTCTTGAGGTCATGTCCGGAGGGCTTATCCCTGTGATATATACATATCCGGTTTTTGTAAAAGACATAGCAAAATACGGGTTTAATGCAATAGCATTAAAATCATTCAACATAGAGAAAGAATCTATAGACCCAGTCATAGAACTCATAGAAAAAGAGAGAAAAAGAAAGCTTTGGGCAAACAAGAATCTTAAGATCCTTAAAAGAAACTTCTCCCACAAGATTATCTCCAGAAAGCTGAAAAGGGCGATAATCAGGATAAGGCAGCATATCTGATATTCATTGAAAATTTCAGCAGGGAATTTTCAGAGAGTTCAATGCCTTTCATTTGTGGTAAAATTGTCAATTGCAAAAATTTGCCGGCTATAGTTCGAGTCTGCAATACTCTGCACTTTAGCGTGGAGATAGGGCGAGCAATGACTATCAGCAAATTTTTCTTATAGAAGAAAGCGACAGATACGATAATCCAGAAAAATTGAAAGAACATATACATGATTTTGAGATAAGGTATAAAGAAAGATTCAACTAAAGATGAGTATGGTTGACCCTTATTTCGCCTATCTTTTTTAGGATATTTCTTGCGTATTTCAGCTTTGTCTTGTTTTCAGAGTATATAGTAAATATGGGCTGGCCTTTCTTTACTTCCTGGCCTTCATGCCTGTAAAGATATATGCCTGCTCCTTTGTCTTTTGGGGCTCCTGCTATTCTCGCTATCTTGCTTATGGTAAAATTGTTGATATCAGTCATAGTCCCGGTCTTTGGAGCATTATATGTGTATTTGTATTTTCCTATCTTTATCTTGTCAGGATCAACATCAGGGTCCCCTCCCTGGGCTTTTATTATCTCTTTCATCTTTTCATATGCTTTTCCACTTTCAAGGATATCTTTAACCTTTTTCTTTGCCCCTTTGATGTCTGCAGACTTTAATATTTCTGCTGCCATGCTTATACATTTCTTCTCCAAGTCTTTTGGTCTTCTTTCATCTCTTTTCAGCACCCATAATGCATCTCTTGCTTCCAGTGCAGGCCCTATACCTTTTCCTACAGGTTCAGTACCGTCTGTTATTATCACTTTTACTTTCATGCCCAGCTTTCGGCCTATCTTTATGAAAAGTTTACTGAGACGGTTAGCTTCTTTTTTGTTCTTTATCTTTGTATCATTGCCTATCGGTATGTCTATAAGCACATGATTGGAATTGACAGCAGCCTTTTTCGCAAGTATAGAAGCAAGAAGCATGCCTTCAGGATCAAGAGACAAAGGATGCCTTAATTTTATGAGCTTGTCGTCGGCAGAAGCAAGGTCAACGCCTCTCCCGCCCAGGATTATGCAGCCGTTGGTCTTCTGGATTATACTTTTCATCTTTTTAAGAGAAAACTCTACAGGAGCAAGCACCTCCATGGTATCTGCTGTGCCTGCAGGGCTTGTTATACTTCTTGAGGAAGTTTTTGGGATGGTAAGTCCTGCTGCAGCCACGATGGGAACTATGATCATGGTTGTCCTGTTTCCAGGGACACCTCCTGTGCAGTGCTTGTCTACGATTATCTTGTTTTTAAGCTTCAGCTTGTTTCCATGATCTACTATCGCATTAGTCAGATTTACTGTCTCATCCAGGCTCATCTCATTTGTATAACACGCTGCTATAAAATATGTCATCTCGATAGCGCTCAGTTTTCTTTCAACTATCTCTTTGATGATCTCATCTATCTCTTCCTTTGAGAGCTCTTTCCCCTGAAGCTTTTTTTTGATGTGCTCAACCCCTTTTGGCTTATCTTCCAGATCAATATCAACTTCTGTCCCAGGCTTTACATTTAGCTCCTCCAGAACTTCTTCAAAGAATCCTATCTGTCCTGGTTTTACAGCCTTTTCACTCTCTCCGATATCTACGATAGATGTTGCCTTTTTTCTTCCTTTTTTGACACTGATCCTGTCTTCATGATGGAGGTCAAACTTCTCTGCATCTTTCTTGTTTACAAGTACGACTAGTATTCCTCCAGTCGCAATATCCATGTCTTTGACTTTAAGTTTCATCTTTAATCTATTTTTTGTACATCTTTAATAATGTTACCATCATGACCAGGACCAGAGGGCCGATTATCACACCTATTAGTCCGAACATCTCAATTCCGCCCAGCACTCCCAGAAGCACCAGGACAGGATGCACATTTGCTTTACTTCCGATAATCTTTGGCTTAATAAATGTATCTATTGCGCTGATTATCAGGCCTCCACCAAGTATTATGATAGAGGACATCACATCTCTGTTATAAACCTGGTTGATAAAAGCAGGCACCCAGATAATGCTTGCGCCGATTATAGGCAGAAGGGCGAGGAATGCCATCATAACACCCCACAATATAGGGGAAGCTATCTTTCCAAAATAAAAAGTGAATGCACCTATCGTACCTTCTATTATAGCTATAATAAAGAAGCCGAATATTATAGCCCTTATTATTTCTCTGAACTGGGTAAATATCTTTTTTTTGTTTGGCCGGGCCATAGGTATGTATTTTCCTATCGACCTTATGATATTTTTTCCATCCTTCAGGAAGAAGAAAAGCATGAAAAATATAAGGAACATCTCAAGCAGCCTTCTTGCTATGCTAAAAACAAAATTAAATGATCTTTCCGCTATCTGCGAGCTTATCCTGCTCAATCCTGATTCTACATAGGCTTTGATCTCAGGCTCCTGGGTAAATTCCTTTGCCCTGTTTATCAGGTTACATCCGAACTCATCTTCGCTGCATTCTTCTATAGAGTACATCTTTTGTCTCAGGATAACATATCCTGCAGAAGCTTCCTGAGATATATTATAGACTATGAACACTGCAGGCACAAATATCAGTATTACCACCATGAAAGAGATAAGCAATGCAGCTATGTTGTCTTTTTTTATCTTTTTTCTAAGCCAGTCATAAGCCGGGTAGAATATATATGCAAGCAGTATACTGGTAAGAACAGAAAAAATATATGGCCTTATGATGGCTGCAGAAAGCAATATCACGATTACAGAAATTATTACAAGAAAATAAACAGCATGATTTTTTTTGATATTGTTCATCTCTCTGATGATATGTTGCTGTACATTATAAATATTTCGTTAAGATGGGCCTGCCCGGACTTGCATAGGCTTTTTGGCTTAAATTGCACCGGGGACATCCACCATTTTGAGATTATTCTCGTCAAGGTGGCGTCATAGCTACTAGACCACAGGCCCTTGTAAAAATCTTTTTTATGGAAGTATTTAAATATTACTAAAAAAGCTTTTGTTTTTATGTTTAGATCATTCAGAAAATCCAAAAAAGAACTAAGGCAAAACATAGAAAAAAAGCTGGATAATCTTGAAAAGACCGGCAGGAACCTTAAAGAACTGGAAAATTTCAGGCTTTTCAGGAGACACAACGATAAGCTTGATGAGTTTTTCTCGATTCTTTTCAAGCTAAGTTTCACTTCAGAAAAAGGCGAAAGAAAAGATATAATCAGCAGGGCTAAAGTTCTGGCTTCTGACATTCCTGAGCTTAAAGGCTGGCCTTCTGACAGGGAAAGGTTCTGGGATGTTGAAGCATATTCATGGAGATCCAAGGTTCCAAAGGGAATCAGAAGCCTGATAAAAAAAGAGCTGTCAGGAAACAAAGGCGTCAATCTTTCCGTGGGATCAGGAGCATTTCCTTATATCGAAGATTCGGTGCTTTTAGACATTTCAGAAGAGATGCTAAGGATGGCTCCCGACGGATACAGGAAGGTGCAGCATGATATAGACAAGAATCCATTGCCTTTTGAAGACGATAGTTTTGATTCCTGCACCCTCATATTTGTTATCAACTATCTTAGTGAACCTGAAAAAGCTTTGAAAGAGATAAAAAGAGTCTTAAAGCCCGATGGAAAACTTTTCCTTGTCCAATCTATGATCCCTGTTGAAGAATGGTATCTGCAGCAGCAGGCAAGGCACTGGAACAGGGAAGAATTAGTTAATTTATTAAATAAGCTTGATTTCAGTCCAAAAACAAAGCAGATCAATATTGAAGGAAGAAAACTGCTTTTTATTACAAACTGGATTTAATACCTCGTTGCTCTGCAACGATAATAATTCCAATTTGTAATGAATCGAGAGCCGTCTTGGAAAGTGGCGTAATACCCCGCAGCCCTGTTGCGATTGGGATAGTCACTTTCAGGCTCTAATGTTTATTGAAAATTTCAGCAGGGAATTTTCAATTCCAAAAATTTGTCAGCTATAGTGCGAGTCTGTAATGCTCTGCATTTTAGTGCGGAGATGGGACGAGCAATGACTATCAGCAAATTTTTGTTATAAAAGCATCAGCTTAA
>CAYXHN010000078.1:0-5612 GCA_964464955.1 uncultured Methanosarcinales archaeon | reverse complement strand
AACGCCTGCTTGGCATCTTTTGATTTGTCTATGTCTTCATAGCTCTTGTCTAGTATAAAAGGATACGTGTCTGGAACTGCATGGCTTCTTTCTGCTGCAAGCTCCTTTTTCAGTGTTGATGATATCGCTGATCTTATAGCCTTGTTCCTTTCTTTCTTGTTTATCTTCTTTTCAACTATCTTCTCAGCTTTTGGCGGATGGGCTCTTCTTCCTCCTACAGTATTAGGTGCAAAAGCCCCTACAAAATTGAACTGTGTTCCTCTTCTTGTCAATATCTTCCTTGGAGTTCTTGCTCTTCCAGGACCATAGCTTCCCCTGTATTTTCTCCTTCTTTTTGAGAGGTTTGCTGAAGCCCTTTCTCCTGCTTCAGGATCTGCACCATATCTCTGCCTTCTGCTAAGCTGCAGAGCAAGCACATCTCTCTTTATAAGGTCGGGCCTTACAGGTTCCTGAAACTGTTTAGGCAAAGCCTGTTCTCCTGTTTCCTTGTTTTCCGCTGATATTATCTTGAGTTTCATCTTCTGCTTATCTGGCTTATGGTTATAGCCTCTTTAGGTATCTTTTTGTTCTCTCTTAATGGATTTGTGAATATGACTGCTCTTTTATTCGGTCCAGGGATAGAGCCTTTGACTATTATATAAGGGTTCTTTATCACTCCGTATCTCTTGTATCCTGAAGGCTTGTTTATCTCTTCTGGATTATCCCCTATCTTCAGAACCCATTTGTTGAATTCTATCCTTTGGTTATATCCAAGCTGTCCTGCCTGGGGAACTCTCCAGATCCTGGCTCCGGTCCATGCTCCCAGGCTGCCGGGGCCCCTTTTTGTCTTTTCTGACTTGTGCTGCCTTATCCCGACTCCAAACCTTTTTACAGAGCCCTGCACCCCTTTTCCTTTTGTTATCGAATGCACGTCTATGGACTGGCCTTCTTTTAGTATGTCTGCTACATTTATCTCTTTTCCAAGCATATCCTTTGCATAATTCATCTTTTCTTCTTTTTTCCCGGATATATGGATCTCGAAAAGCCTTGGCTTCTTGTTGCCTGTTGTTGTCAGGTATGGCTGAGTATGGACAAGCAGCCTTATATCATCAAAATCTTTTATGTCCTCTATCTTTTTCTTTGGTGCTTTTGGCAGAGGTATTGTTTTTGAAAGTTGTTTTTTGAAATTTGAAGCAGAAACAGCAGATATAGGAAGGTTATTCTTGTAAAAGACGATCGAAACAATAAACAGTGGAGGACACTCCAGGATCGTTGCAGGGATAGATATCTCCTGGCCTTTTGTCATGGAGGTAGCTTTATTGTCTGTAGCTGTCACATGGGTCATGCCGACCTTGTATCCTGCAAAGCCTGAGATCTTTGTTTCATCTGAAGATGGCCAGGACCTGACTCTAGCTATATCTTTCTTTGCTCTGACCCTTGGCCAGAACTGCAGGCTTCCTTTTCTTGGACTTTTTTTTGTAGGCATAGGTTATCCTCTCTATCTTGTTGGTCGATATAAACAGCCTTTGGGTAAATCTTTCATAGAAAACAGTCTATCCAACTGTACTGAAAAAGATTCTTTTCAGGCTTGTTGTTAAGTATTCAAACATCCTCATTTAAATACTGAATTCATGAGAAGATAGATTTTATTTATAAAGCTTTCTGTTTTAGGGTTGGGAAAATGAGGAATTTGGGGATAATGGGCAGTTAGAGTATTCATTACAGTCTTTATCATAGCAGAATAAGATACATCTTGAGGCCTATATATATTCTGTCTGGGCTTTAGGTCTTCAATAATAATGTCTTTAACTTATGTTTGGAAATTATCTTTCTTTATAATTTCTGATCTTGATTTATCACAATTCTTTAAACACCATTTAGCACCAGATATATTTATTTCATCTGGCATTCAATAAACTAAGAATAAAAGGATTATTATGAATATTCCAATGCCTATGAGGGTATTTTTGCCCATGTTTTTATCTGATTCTTTTATTTACACTTTTTCTTTTATGCCCTACATTTGCAACTATTCTTCCATAACTTCTACCAACTGGTACAATTGTTACTGTTTTGCCCCCTATAAGCCCTCTTAATTTACGAATAGCTTTAATTCCACCAGCCCTACCTTTTTCAGGGGCATTTACTCCAGCCAATCTAACTCTATTTGTAGTTCCAATTTTCCTGCTTACTTCAAATGTATCCCCATCAATAATTTTTTTAACAGTTCTTTTCACATTATCACACCTTTATCAGTTTATTGATATTTTTATTATCTACATATACTTCTGCATTGACAATATCTTTTGATTTTTGATCTCTGCTGCACAAAGCTTTCTTTGGCACATCAAATGCAAATATCTCTTGTAGATTCAATACTGCTAATTTTCTTTGCACTTTTGGAATTGCTTGTTTTCCTTTTTTTATTAATTTCACCAATTCATCTCTTTCTAATATTTTTAAGTCTCTAAAAACAGCTTGTTTTTTCCTTCCAGTCATGTCTGCTAATTCTTGTATCGACTGAGGATTACATGAATTGATGTATTGTATCAATTCAAGCCTTTTTTTTGTAAATATCTCTAACAAAGTGTCTAGATCAAATATCATCGCATCATCAGGCAGATGAACACTTTCATTTATTATTCCTCTTACGATTCCTTTAGTACTTTCAGCTTTTCTTTTTAGTTCTTTTTTGGTTAATTTTCTCATTTTTTTTGCCCTCTTTTGTAATATTTTTTGTATTTTTGAAAATTTTTATAAATTAAATCAATATATTTTTCTACTATCTGGTTGTTCATCAAGCCTTCTTCATCAAGTTTTATTGGCTGTTTGGTTCTCCATAATCTTTGTTCATGCAAAAAATTATGGTAGTTATCTACTCTGTATATTGGTTGTATTTTATTTCCAATCAATGCCCTGTAATTCAAAGCAAATTTGATTATCTTACCTTTCTTGAAAAATAAGGTTATGTCCAGATAATCTTCAAATGTTATCCTTCTGGTAAGTTTTCTCTTCTTTATCAAGTTCTATTTCCCCTTTGATCATTGCTTCCTTTTTCATAGTTTTACACCCTTTCATAGTAAACATTATATGTTGACTATTATATATAAAGCTTTCGGTTTTTGAGCATATATTTCCCGATTTCTTTCATCCTTAAAAGTTGAGTGTGTTGTATTAAAAGTCCTGAGAATTAATTACCTACAATTATTGCCATAAGAAAAACATAGTCTCAAATTAAATGTAAAAACCTAATCTTTCTTCCCTTTCTCAGGCTTTTCTTTCTTCTCTTCTTTCTTCTTCTTCCCTTTCTTCTTGTTCAAAAACCTGGTCTTTATCTTGCTGTAATTGACAGGATTCTTCACCTTAGAACAAAGATTATCAGGCTTGCACACTCCAAACTCCTTGTAATACATCTGGTTCTTGCAATTAGGGGGAAGGATCTTCTTCTTGTGCTGTTTATGATATCTTATCTGTCCGACAAGAAGGTTCTCTCTTAATGGCTCTGGGTTTTTCTTGTTCCATTCTCTTAATCTTTCCTCTATCTGATCATAGCTCCAGCCTATTGAGGTTAAAAAGTTCACAAGCAGGAACAAAGACCTTTTCTTTCCGTCTTCTATGCCTTTCAGTATGTTATTTACGCACGGAGGGAAGAAAGCCTCAGGGATGGCTGTCTGAGGGATATCCTCGTATTGCATCTCTTCTTTCTTGAACTCTACTTTTTCCTGCTTGTTTATCGCTTCTGCTATCGCATTGTCAAAAAGGTTTTTCGCCTGGTTAGTTACTCTAACATCCCTTTCAAGAAAACGATTCTCTTTAAGAGGGACAGCTTTCTTTGGATCTGCATCTTCTCTTTTAAAATTCAGGATATCCTCCTCCTTTACAGGGATGGAAGCAAGGCCGGACTTTTCATGTAGCGAGTAAGGCATCCTGTAGAGGTGCCTTGAAGATATCAGGATAGTGTCTATGTCTAGTATCTTTTCAGGATCTAACATCCTTACTTTAGTGCCTGTGGTTATCTCGCTTATTGGTCTTTTTACTTTTTCAGCTATCTTTGATATGTCCCTTTCTTCCATCTCAGCCACCTTTGCTGCAAACACATCCTTTGTCATCTCTTTTAGATAGAAAGCGATATTCCTTGTCTGGTCAGGAAACATTCCGCTTACTTCCTCTCCTGCTATCTTTTCTGGAAAAGCTTCGAAAGGAACACCTATATGGAATCCCTTGTTTCCTGAGAATTTTACTGAAACAGAATCGATGCCGTGATGCTTTAAGGCCTTCACTATAAGGTCTGCAGCTATCTTGCTGTATTCGATGTAAGGGCAGTCTATATCGATGACAAGGTCCCAGCCTTTTCTTAGCTTTTCTATCTCCTGTTTCTTCAATCCAGGGTCAAGCTGAAGAGGGCTTGTCCACCTTTCTTCTGAAGCATGGAATGATGTTGCGCCTTTTCTTGCAAGCTCAAAAACATCTCCTGGATGGTTCAGCACATCAGGCCTTTTCCCGAATCCCTTGTCTCCAAACCTAACAGCAACCTCTCTGTCCTGCGCGTTTAGCAGTATCTCTTCCTGGATCTCTCTTCTCTTGTAATATGATAATGTCGTATGTAGAGATAGCATTTTCCCCCGATAACTGATATAGATGGGAACTTTTTTATATCTTTCTATATATTCTATAGTAAATATGAACATGGAAGTGGGGAAAAGATGAAAAACCGATTGAAAACCGTGATGCTGCTTGGACTCTTGACCGGTCTTTTGTTGGGTGCAGGACAGCTTCTTGGAGGCAGACAGGGACTACTCATAGGATTTGCTATAGCTGTCGTGATGAACTTCGGAAGCTACTGGTTCTCAGACAAGATAGTTTTAGCGATGCACAAGGCAAAGCCGGTAGGCAGGGACAACAAACTATACAAGATTGTCAAAGAGGTTGCTGAAAAAGCCAATACACCTATGCCAAAGGTATACATCATACCGACAGACAATCCTAACGCCTTTGCAACAGGAAGAAATCCAAAACATGCTGCTGTCGCCTGCACAGCAGGGATACTCAACATATTGGATAAGGATGAGCTCAAGGGGGTTATTGCACATGAGATGGCCCATGTAAAGAATCGGGACATATTGATAGCCACCATAGCAGCCACCATAGCAGGAGTGATATCTTATCTTGCATTTTTCGCAAGATGGGGCGCCATCTTTGGGGGATTCGGAGGAGATAGAAACGGAGAAGGCGGCAACATCATAGGCATTTTAGCATTAGCCATAATAACCCCGATAATCGCAACTATAATACAGCTGGCAATCTCAAGAAGCAGAGAATATCTTGCTGATGAGACAGGAGCGAAGATAATGAAAGATCCTGTTCCTTTGGCAAACGCACTGAAGAAACTAGAGCAAAGCTCTAAGATGCATCCTTTAAGGCAGACAGAGACATCAAAAGCAACAGCGCATCTTTTCATAGTAAACCCTTTCAAAGGGAAGAACATGATGAAACTTTTTATGACCCACCCAACTACAGAAGCAAGAGTCAGGAGATTAAACAACATGGAGGTAAGATAAGATGGTAGCAGAAGTATATATCTTGATAATAACAAAATACGGTACAAAGAAAGAAGTTTCTGAAAAACTTTTGAA
>CAYXHN010000077.1:0-5693 GCA_964464955.1 uncultured Methanosarcinales archaeon | reverse complement strand
AAAGAAAAAGGAATTATACAAATTTTTGGGAATTATGAATTATTGGATGAAGCCCTTCTGATGAAGACGTTTTTAAGGTGCTGAACCTTCCAGCAACTTCTACATCCATATCCCGTATATTCTTGTTTTCTTTAGTTCCCGTTGTTAAGACAGAAAGGTCTCCTTTGATAAACTGGACCTCCCCGTTGCTGTCATTTGTAGCATCCTTGTTTTCTGTCACGTTCTTTATTGATTCTTTGACAGCTGGATTTTTGCAGATAACTGCCTGGTATTCAGTTATGTAAATAAAATCATGTTTGTTAATAGTTTCTGAGTTTCCAAATAATGCTTTGTTTGAGCATACTTTGATATGGTAAACTGAAGTAAGTATCTCAATTAGCTTATCCATTATCAAAGATTTTCCACTTCTGGACCTCCCCATTATCAAAACGGACAATCCTGCTGAAGCAGCTAGGGGTGCCAATATACAGTTCTCGTCTTCTTCGAGTACATATTTAGAATCTTTTCCGCATAATTTGTTGCTGTGGAAATATGCCAGAAGTTCATTCCAAATGTTATCTCCCCTTTCATAAGACTCTGAGACTCTTAATAATTTTTCAGATTGTAATTTTTCTTCTAAAGAATGCACTTCTTTAGAAACTTCTAATGACTTTTCCCTGGATAATTCATCTGAAATACAGATTTGGATCTTCTCTTCTGGAGAATCATTTGGGACACATACTTCTTGTTCTTCTATTGGCTCTTGTTCTTGAGAATCTTTTTCTTTTATTTCTAAAGCCTTTTTCTTTATTCCTTTGTATTTTATGGGGGGGCCGGCATTAGGTCTAAATAAATTCCTTGTTTTGTATCTTCTTTGGAATTCTTCCTCTATATGATTATTTTTAAGATTCCCATAGATTGCTTTTTTTATCTTTTCTCTATTCATCTTTTATTATATTCTGCTGTTCCCGACATCTCAGATTGGATGATCTCTTTTATGTGGTTTTCTATCTCGTTTGCTACTCGGTCATATGTTGCAGGGATGCATAACTCTGGAAGAAAATCCTTTATCTTGTTTGTAGAAGCACTTAATATTGTCTTTTCATTTGCAACTATCATCTTGTCATTTCCACTGACAAAAGGAGAAGCTATCCTCCCTACGTTTCTCCCAGTTATAGGACTAATAGGGTAATGTTCTCTTTGATCTTTTTTGTTTAGTTCATGACACATATTTATTTGATGTGTATAGATCTCACGGCCTAGTTTTTTAAGTTCTTTTTCTGTAAGATTATTTGCATTTGGTCCAAGTTCCTGCCTAAGAAGTTGTGAGAATTCTTCAGGGGATGACGCTCCCTTCATCTCAAGCGGAGCAAATCTTTGTTTTAATGCTGCTTCAAAAGATTCTGGATAATTTGTCATTAAAATATATAAAGAATTTTTTTTTCTGAATTATTTATTGCTGCCTTCATCTCCCTTAGAAGTTTTTTTGAAGATTCACTCATCTCCCCCTGATCATTTTTTGTGAAAACTCCATCTCCTTCATCTATCAGATTAAAATAAGATTTTCCTCCTTCTTTTTCGATAGAGAGGTATCTTTCAAATACCATAGATGTTTTATCTTTAAAATAAGATTTTATGCCTTTAGAAAGATCTACAAATTCTACTTCTATTCCCTGTTCTTTCGCAGCTTGATTATAGTAGTTAAACAATGCATCTATTGTGAAGTTTTTTCCTACTCCTGGATTTCCGTGTACAATAAATGCATCTTTGAAAGAATAGCCACCCATAGAGAAAGGATTTGCTTTTAGTTTTGGATCATACTTCAATGTTTTTATCATGGCGGCCCTCAAGGACAATACTGCTTCTGAATTCCCTACTACTTTTTCTAATGAAGGGTATCTTCTAGGTTCATATGGTGGAAGCTCTACAGGGAGTTTTTCTAGGCCTTCCTCTTTTTTGGCAGGTTTTTTATCCTCTTTTGAGAAGTCTTTTTTTTCAGGAGGAGGGATCTCATTAAAGTCAAGACCTGTTTTGTATATCTTAATCTGATTCAAATCCCTTATTGTATCTGGGTGGCATTTTGATTTGATATAGTTCTTGCTCATATCTCTTAGCCTGTCAAAAAAAGAAAAATAATTGTATTTCAGAGAGTTTACATTGTTGCCCGCCCTTACATCTTTTAATTTTGATAAGATATTCGTCAACAAAGAATAATCAGATTTTTGATCTATGTCTGCGTAATTTAAAGATGATGCATTAGACAGAAGTTCGTATCCCCTTACCTTCTCCACAGATTCATCATTTATCCTATTTAAAGC
The DNA here is from genome assembly GCA_964464955.1 of uncultured Methanosarcinales archaeon. Classification (GTDB taxonomy): domain Archaea; phylum Nanobdellota; class Nanobdellia; order Woesearchaeales; family WJKL01; genus WJJM01. Next base: position 3,396 of record CAYXHN010000077.1, on the reverse strand, counting down.
TGATTTTGATGCAGCATATAGGCTATATATCTTTGTTAGATTATGCACATCTAGTTTGTCTTCTCTTTTGAAGATATCCCTCTTTCCTACATGTTCCTCTATAGAGGAAAAGGAACATAGAAATGTACCTAATAGCTCATCAAACTTTTTTACATCTGTGTTTTTTGTCGCAGGAGCCCCTCTTACTTTTGAATGGATAGATCTATCACAGGAGCGTATGATCTCTGAAAGAGTCTTGTTCCTGTGATATTTCATTACCTTTGATTCAAAGTTTGGATTTATATCTATCTCTACCATCTTTGCCCCCTAAAAGATAAAAAAATCAACTCAGAGCATACCTCTGAGCCTTTACTTTTGAGATAACGTCTTCCCTTTCCTTTTCTCTTTTGTTCCTGTATTGTCTTAATGAATTATTGTGACTGCCTCCAGAAACTGGATTTTCCTTTGCTACCTTAGCATATGATTCAAAGACTTCTTTTATGACTGTTCCGCTGTGTTCTATGACCTTAGTAGCATCTCCAAGAATTTTTGCATCTTCAGTCAAGGATTTGTAGAAATCCATGAGCCTAGATTTTCCTTTTTTATCTGACTTAAGTTCGTTAAGATCCTCTGCAATCCTTTTAGCATCCCTGAAAGTCTGTTTAGCTAGTTCATAATTACCTTCAGCTTCTTCTTTCTTGCCCTCCGATCTTTCCAGTTGATATTGGTAATCTTCTATGTTGTCAGCAAGAACCTCCTGGGCATACTTTATCTCAGCCATCTCTTCTTCAAGTCCCTCTATAGTTTCCACTTCATTCTGCAAAAGAGTGTCAACTTCTCCCTGATAGTTTGGCTTATTTTTTTCTTCTAGGTGTGTATCTCTTGCTTTAATTGTAGTTGTAAGCTCTTCTTCTAAAGAGTTAAGCCTTTTTTCTCCTTGTTCATGGAGATCATAATCCTTGTTCCTATCTTGTTTCAAAGAACTGTATTCTAGTCTTCTTTTTTCTACAGCTTCTTTTGCTTCATTAGTATATGCCTTTCTTGTGTCCATAGTTTTGTTTGCAGATTTGGATAGATTCCCTAGAACATTGTCTAAAGCTTCAGAATCTTTTACCTCTTTAGCTTGATAACCTATTTTCCTAAAGATTTTTTTAAAAATTCCCTGATACTGTGCTTCTTCAAGCCTTTTCTTTTCTGGCTCTACAAGATGTGCTAAAGCACTCGTTAATTTATTGTCCATCCTTTCTAAGGCATCTTCCATCTGCTCCTGTGGGTTTTTGAAAGAAACGCCATCATATTCTTCTTTTTTCTTTTTTGATGTTTCTACCTTATCTAGAAAATCTTTTGTCTTTTGTCTATTCTCTTCCTGTTCCCTCTCTCTTGTGGAGGATTCATAATCTGTGCTTATGTCCTCTAATTTCTTTTCTTCTGATTTGGATATTGATTCTGTATTTTTAACAGGATCAATCTCAAAATCCTGATTTTTACTCTCTTCGTTCATCTTATTTCCTCCTCAGCACGTGGCTGAAATTTTTCATTAATACTGGTTTTCCCTCTTAGTTACAATGGTAGTTAAGACAAATGCCTATATTAAGATGGGTTGTAGTCGTTTATACAACAGTTATTTGTATGTTAAGGCAATTATCTTTCTTTTTCAAATATCCTCTTTAACTTTTCGTCCTCTTTTTTATGGTATGTGTCTGTTGTTACTTCTTCCAGAGTCTTTTCCTTGAAGTGAGGAATGTATCTTACTCCTGTTTCAAGATCTTTTATCACTGAGTTGTCAAATATCGGCTTTTCTAACGAGACGCTGCCTTTTACGGATTCTATCTCTGTTCCACGATCATATCCTGTGCTGTATCCCATGTAGAATGATCCCCCCATTATCGCAGTATAGAAAACTGCTTTGCATAAGGATTTAAATACCATTTTATTTCTCCTCCTCTGGTTTTTTCTCTATCTCTCTTCTGATTACATTAAACATCTTGAAATAAGTCTTAAGATAATAGTTTGATTTTGTCTTTTCTATTATGTTCATTTTTGACCTCCTTCTTTGTCTTTAAGGATTCCGAGTGTTTTTCCAGCTGAACCTAATGAATCATATAATGACTGTATGTTTGATCTTGATTCCTCAGGAGATTTGCTTGATAATCTTTTTCTCATGTATTCTTTTGATCTTGGTCCAAGCATGTCTGTCAGTTCAGGAGTATCTTCAAAAGAATCCCTTATCTCCCTAAATAAAGTTATCTTTGTCTCTGTATCATACGGCACTTCTTCTTTTTTCATTGTGGAAATATATCTCCTTAATACAAAATTTGCATCTTTTGGGCCTTTTTTTATTATATTTTCTAAGGGATTTATTGCTTGCTGGATCTTCTGGTCTTTAGCTTCTACATTATTTGGATTGTCAGATGAACTGCAACATAGATAGCTTCCCAATATGAATGCACTGACAATTCCTATCTTTTGATATGTTTCCATTTTGTTTATCCCCCAATAATTAAACCCTCTTAGTTGAATAGTAAATGAGATATATTAAGATGCGTTGTAGCTGGAGATACAACATCATATCATGGTTTATTCGGAATATTAGCATATTTTTTTCAATAGATCGTATCTTTTCCGCCTTTGTATAATTTTTTGAACTCTCTCCTGTAAATTTTTCTGTTCAATATCTTTGTTACGATCTTAAGATGATCTAAAAACAGGGCAGAAAAGGCACAGTGTTTCAAGATTATTTTGATGGTCTGAGCCACCATAAAACTTGGAGATCCCGTGAGCTGTATTGGGGTGTTCTCTCTTACTGATTTAAACTCTTTTTCTTCGCATTTTTGAAAGATATAATTATCTCTTTCTTTTACAAAATCTTAAATCTCCTTCTAATTTTCAGGATATTTGGTATTATGGTATCTCTGTTTGTATCTGCTTCTTTTTTGTGATAGCATAAAAATAACAAAAATTTGCTAATGGTTATTACTTGTCCTACCTCAGCATTATAGTTAACAAATTTTTGGAATTGAAAAATTCACCATAAATAATGGAGTATTGGACCATCTGAAAATTCTTTGCTGAAATTTTAAATAAGAAAGAAAGTAGTCTATTTTAAAATGAGTTTTAGTCAAAATACAACAAAAGAAAAAATTTAAGGGCACAAGAATCCCAGTTTAAACGGTATCAATATCCCTTTGTTTGCCATGAATACTAATGCTAGTGCCAGTATTATTCCAACAATCACGCCTATGATCAAAAACTTCGCTTCAATGATTCCCAGTTGAGCTTTCTTGTTCATTTAGTATCACCTTTTTTTTAGTTTATATGTTAATTGGAGTTGTTAGTATTTAAATATTGTTGTTTTGAATCAGAGTTGTTCAATTTGATATTTAGTTTACACTTCTTTATATTCTAACTTTTTTCTTT
>CAYXHN010000076.1:0-5774 GCA_964464955.1 uncultured Methanosarcinales archaeon | reverse complement strand
ATTAAGAAAATAAATAATGTGCCATGGATAGGATTGAATCATTATATTCTATTTAGAAATATTAAATAATTAAGTGCCATAGATTAGAAATTCTGATTGAAAGGCAGGATATCAATAATATATATCAAAGCCTGACTTAGAGAGGGGATTGAAAAACTTTAAGATTGATAGAATAAACAATATGCTATTTGGGGGATTAAGTTATTTTATTTTTAGATATATCCAAGATAGTTCTTCAATAATCAGCTTATCAACAATCTTTATAAATACGTGTTTCATTGTCTGTCTTATGGGGAAAAAAGAACTTTTTCAGGAGCTTATTTATGAGCTTAAGAAAAGGGATATAGAGAAGGATGAGCTTGCAAAGCTAAAAGTGAAACTGTGCAAGAAGCATGATGTAAAGAATATCCCTACTGATATAGAGATAATGCTCAATGCCTCTCCTAGTGATATAGATAAGATGCAGCTTATGTCAAAACCTACAAGAAGTATAAGCGGGGTGTCTGTGGTTGCATTGATGTCAAAGCCCCTGGAGTGCCCCCATGCTTCGGAAGAAGGGCCGTGTATAATGTGTCCGGGCGGGCCTTCAAGCAGGCAGGGAGATATGCCTCAGAGCTATACTGGAAAAGAACCTGCAACAAGAAGAGGGCTGCGGAACAATTTTGACCCTTATTTTCAGGTAATGAACAGGCTTGAGCATTATATAGTGCAGGGTCATATGCCTGACAAGGTTGAACTTATAATCATGGGGGGAACTTTTCCAAGCTTTTCAAAAAAATATCAGGAAGAGTTTGTGATGTATGCATTCAAGGCTTTGAATGATTTTTCATCTATGTTCTTTTCTAAGGGTAAGTTTGATCTCATGAAGTTTAGGGAATTTTATTACCTTCCTGGAAAAGTGGACGACAAAGAAAGAGAGAAAAATATATTTAAGAACTTTAGATCCAGCAAAGGAGAAAGTACGCTAAAGAAAGAGCATGAAAGAAATGAAAAAGGAGATATAAAATGCGTGGGCCTGACTATCGAGACAAGACCTGACTATGGCATGAAAGAGCATGGGGATGAGCTGTTAAAGCTTGGATGCACAAGAGTTGAGATAGGGGTTCAAAGTGTCTATGACAAGGCTTTGAAAAATATAAAAAGAGGGCATGGAGTTAAAGAAAGCATAAGGAGCATAAAAGAGCTGAAAGACCTTGGATTCAAGATAAATGCCCATTATATGCTCGGGCTGCCCGGGACAACTGAGGACGAGGATAGGGGCGGGCTTAAGAGGCTTTTTTCTGATCCTGATTTCAGGCCTGATATGCTGAAGATATATCCGTGCATGGTTGTGAAAGGGACAAAGCTCTATGATATCTGGAAAAAAGGGGAATATGATACTATGGATACTATGAAAGCTGCCAGTGTAATTGCTGAGTTCAAGAAAGATGTTCCTTCATGGGTAAGGGTTATGCGAGTACAGAGAGATATCCCTACATATATGACTGAAGCAGGGGTTGACCGGACAAACCTAAGGCAGTATGTAATGGAGCTTATGAAAAAAAAAGGATGGAAATGCAGATGCATAAGATGCAGAGAAGTCGGAAGAGCTGTGGAAAAACTTGGCAAAGTAAAGATAATATGGAAGCATTATAAGGCTTCAAGAGGACATGAGTTTTTTATCTCAGCAGAGGATAAGAATTACCTTTACGGATTCTGCAGGATGCGATTCCCTTCTGAAGAGCTTAAAAAAGAGATAGATGGGGACAGTGTTCTGATAAGAGAATTGCATGTGTATGGGCCTGCTGTGCAGATAGGAAAGCCACATAAATCAAATATTTCTGGGAAATCAGGAACTTCTTCCAATTTTCTAACTAAAGGAACAGTGCAGCATAAGGGCATCGGAAAGAATCTGCTGGAGAAGGCTGAAGAGATAGCAAGGACATATTATAAGAAGAAGGTTGTAGTTATATCCGGGGTAGGTGTTCGGGGATATTATAGAAAGCTTGGATACCGGAAAGAAGGGCCATATATGGTGAAAAAGATATGAATCTTGTTGAAAAGATAAAAGAGAAATGGGAGCTAAGAAATGTTGATGAATCCCTCATATTGAGGAATATCTCTGAATACTTCAAAGAGAATCCGAAAGAAAAAGATAAAGTTGAAGAAAGGGATAAGAAATCTGTCAAAAAGATCATAAAGTCTGTCAGGAATTCCCTCAGGAATGCTTATGGAGTATTTCTGGCTAAAGATTATACAAAGATAGATTCTTTTCTTGATAGGCTGAAGAAAGACAAAAGCATTGAATCGCATAAGAAGCTTCTTTGGCTGCATTCTTCTACAAGAGAAAGGTTTTATTTTTATCCTGATTTTTATGAGTGGATATTCTCTATAACAGGAAAGCCAGGGACAATCATGGATATAGCATGCGGGCTTAATCCTATGTCTTATGTGTTTATGGATATCTCTTCTGTAAAATATTATGCCTATGATCTTAATGAAAAAGATGCTGAGATATTGAACAGATATTTCAGGATAATGGGAATTGAAGGAAAAGCAAGAAAATTGGACCTTAATTCTGACAGATTGCCTGCTATAAAGTCAGATGTATGCTTTGCTCTCAAGATATTTGATATCCTGGATAATAAGACTGTTGAGAGTATTGTCAATGGTATCAGATGTAATTTTTTAGTTGCAAGCTTTCCTACAAAGACCATAAGCCTAAGAAAGATGAACTATACAAAAAGGGGAGGTTTTGAAAGGATGTTGAAACGTCTTGGATTAAGTTTTCATAAGAATGAGTTTGAGAACGAATTAGTATATGTTATAAAGAAGTGATATCTATCTTTTCTCCTGCTATATCTTCAAAAGATTCCATAAAAAAATAAAAATCCTTTTTAAGCCCTTTTTCAGAGAGGTTCCACATCTTTTCTGTACCTACCTTTCTTGTGGTCACTATAAACCCGGATTCTTTTCCTACAAGATCCTCAGCTGATGGGGATATATAGGATTCTGCAGTTTTTCTTCCTGAATTGTTCAGATATTTTCTGAATTCCATGGTATCATCCTCTGAAAGCGTAAAGCTGAGATAAACTGAAGGGATAAAACCGAAAAGATATTCCTTTTCTATTGAATATTCTTCAAGCTTTGCCCTTAATTCAACATCTTTTAACACTACTGACTCATCTTTTTCTGAAAGCCTGTAAAGATATTCGTCGAGAGATAGTTGGGGCATGAATATCTCTTCCATCCTGCTGATAGAATCATCTTTCATATTGTTTTGATCAAGAGGGCAATCTTTGAATCTTGCCTTGAGATCGTATATAAAAGAATCGTAAAGTTTTTTGTAGGCAGGTGTAATCTTCTCATTAAAATCATCATCTATCTCCTGTTTTAGCCTGTCTACTTCATAGACTATATGATCCGGGCTATTTTTTGCCAAAAGAGTATAATCTGTAAGAATATACTCCATCCTTTGCTGTATGTTATCTAATCTTTTTGTATCTGTTTTTTCCATCTTTGTCAAGAAAAAGCCCTTCTGAGGCTTATTTTTACCTCTTTTTTCAGAAAAAGGTTATAGGATATATATAAATCTTATTGATAAATAAAAGTTTTGAATATTGGTCAGAGGGTGTATGGGTTATCCTAAAAATAGAGTTTGTTTAAAAAGGCATATAACAAGATTAATATAGAAGTTTGTTTTTGGTCATGGTATGTATGGAAAAGAGGTTGTCCAGAAGCTTGAGCAGGAAGTCAGGAAAAAAGGGACTAGATTTGCCTATATAGAAGTAGGAGAGCTGTCTGGCATGGATGTAAAGGAACTGGATATACTTTTAAAGGATAATGTTAACTGGGAGTTTGCTCTTGTAAGCAGGGAAGCTAAAGTAAAGTGCTCATGCGGTTTTGAAGGAAGGCCAAAGATACTGGAGAGGAGCCCTGAAGGAGTTCTTTTTGAATGCCCTGAATGTGGAGATCTTCCAGAAGTTATAAGCGGAAAGAATATAATATTGAAATAGTTATCTGATAAGATTTACTGGTTTTTTCTTCCTGAATGATCTGATGTTTTCTATTGTAGTGTCTAATATCCTCAACAATGCTTCTTTGCTGTTGAAGGCATTATGGGGAGTTATGTAAACATTAGGTTTTTTCAGAAGAATGTGGTCTGCAAGGATAGTCTTTATGTCGCAGTTTTTCATAAATTCAGGGTGGAGAAGCTCTTTTTCCTCCTTGACAAAACATTCTCCTTCCAGTACGTCAAGGCCTGCTGCTGAGATTATCTTTTTGTTCAGGGCTCTTATCAGGGCTTTTGTATCTATCAGCCCGCCTCTTGCTGTGTTTATAAGAACTGCACCTTTTTTTATCTTTAGTATGTTTTTCTGGTTTATCAGGTGGTGCGTATGAGGATTATGAGGGGCATGCAGAGATATTATGTCTGAGTTTTTCAGAAGACTGTTTAGGGTTACATATCTGAAGCCTATTTTTTTTGCAAGCTTATGGTCTTTATTTGGGTCTGAGACTATCACATCCATCTCAAAGCCTTTTGCGATCCGGGCTACATGCTGGCCTATGTTGCCGCAGCCTATGATGCCAAGGGTCTTATCTTTGAGGTCAAATCCAGTCAGGCCTTCAGGGCTGAAGTTTTCATCTCTTGTTCTTCTGAAGGATTCGCATAGTTTTCTTGAGATGTTCAGGATCAATGCAAAAGTATGCTCTGCAACAGTATTTTCACCATAAGAAGGGATATTGCTTACTTTTATGCCTCTTTTTTTGCATTCTTTTATGTCTATATGGTCAAAGCCTGTTGATCTTGTTGAGATGAACTTTAGCTTTGGAAGCTTGTCCAGTACTCGCTTATCTATCTTTGAATAGATAAATATTGAGATCATCTCTGCATCTTTTGCTTTTTTTACATTGTCTTTTGTTAATTTAGAGCTTGAGAAGTCCAGTTTTTTGTATTTTAGATTATCTTTTAAGTATTTCTTTTCCCATGCTTTTATCTCAAAGAAAACTGTTTTCATAGTACCTCTTTTTAATGTCTATATGGGGGTCATATATAAATGTTGGGAATTAAAAAATAAATGTTTGTAGCTATCATATTGTCTTGTCAGGAGTAACTGATTTTGAAAATCTGATGTATCTTGGTAGAAGGCAGATGAGCTGGTTTGAGGATTTTACTGAGAAAAAAGATTATTATGGGTGTTTTTAAGTGTGGTTGTTTTTTTATCTTTGTAAATCTTTTTTGAAAAAATTTCCGGATGTTCATTGAGATAATATTGAAGAATATGCAAGTCCTTCTGGACCTATCTTTTTTAGTGTGGGTTTTATCTCATCTATTTTTTTCCTTTGTTGTTTCTTGTCATTCACTTTCTACCAAAATATCCATGAATTTGTTGCCAGTACATATATTCCAAGGCAGAGATTTGCTATTGCATGAGAGATTATGCAGCTGCCAAGATTTTTTCTCTTATATAATAATAGAGTAAGCAGCACTCCGGTTATCAGTCCTGGGAGCCATCTGTTATGAGGGAGGCCAAAAAAAAGCACTGTTATTATAAATGAGAAGAATGTGTATTTTCCGATAGGGACCTTCTCAAAATCAGGATCTACTAAGAACCTTATAAGGAAACTTCTTGTAAAAAGCTCTTCAACTATAGAAGCTATGATAACCGCGCCTAATAATCTTATGATGATCATCGGGATTATGAATATGCTTGGAAGATTATGAGGATTGAAGGAGGTTATCTCCCACAAAGGATAATAGCCTTCAAGCCCTATCCAAATAAGGAATATCACCA
>CAYXHN010000075.1:0-5803 GCA_964464955.1 uncultured Methanosarcinales archaeon | reverse complement strand
AACTCTGTCAACATCTTCTGCATTTTGCCGCCAACTTCAATAAATGGTTTGGCCCTTTCTATAGCAGCTCCAAACTTTTTCAGCTCTTCATATCTTCTTATCTTTCTCTTGCTCTTTAATATATTCCCTGCTGTCTTCGGACCTATACCTGGGATCCGTATCAATTCTTCATAAGAAGCCTGATTTATGTCTATGTGATCCTGAAAATCAGCTTTTGCCAATGCAAGCTTTGGATCTTCATCAGGAAGCATCTGGTTATCCATTATCTTCCTGAACTCTTCCAATCTAAATCCATAGCTTCTCCTGAGAAAATCAACATTGTAGATGTGGTTCTGCCTGGAAAGAGATTCAGGCTTTTCTTTTTCAAGAGGGGTTCCTTTTACAGGCATGAAAGATGAAAAATATACCCTTTTCAATCCAATCTTATCATATTCCCAATCCATCATCTTTAATATATCTGAATCTGTTGAATTTTTGTTGAGTATCATCTGTGTTGTCTGGTTATTGTTAAGCCTTGATATCCATAACTGCCTTCTAAGTATGTCTATCTTATAGTCTTTGCATGAAGAAAGTTCAGACATCGCCTGCTTGTTTGGCACTTCTAAGTTTATGCTCATCCGTGTTGAAATTTCAGAAGCCTGCTTTATAAGCTCATAAGAAGTCCCAGGCAATATCTTAAAATGTACATATCCTTTGAACTTCTCCTTATATCTTAATATCCTTACAGCCTCAAGCATTTTTTCTGTTACATTATCCGGATTCCCTGAAACGCCTGAAGAGAGAAACAGGCCTTCTACATCAAGATTATCTTTTAGATAGATAAATATCTTGGCAAGTTCTTCAGGATCATAAGCTGCTTTTCTTGAAGAGTCCCTGCAGGAAGAAGAGTTCTTGCAATACTTGCAGTCAAACCTGCAGGAATTGTCCATCAATGTTTTAAAGATACGGCATGTCTTGTGCTCAGCTTTTGCATGATATATGCCTCCAAGACCTGAATTTACCCTTACTTCGCATGCTCTGGGTCCGCAGGAATCATATCTTCCTTCATTTGAGAGTATCTTTGCTTTTTCTAAAACATCCATGACCTTGCAAAGAATCCGATATTTATATATTTTCACAGGGTGTTTGAACAGTGGTTAGCAGAATCAGTCTTTTTTGAATAGTTCATCTCCGTCAATAGGAGATTCAGCTATCTTTTTAGCTTCTATAAGCTCTATATCATATTCTCTTTTTGCCTCATTGTAGGCTCCTTTTGTAAATGAATATCCGACGATTATTCCCTTGTCTTTTTTGTCTCTCTTTATTGCAGTTTCAAAGTTATCTACAATGTTTCTTCCAACTCTTTCGCTTTGCTTAACAGATATAGGCACTTTATCAAGAGTATATCCGTCTATACCCATGTCTGCAGTCTTTTGATTTTTGATACATGAATATTGTATCATGCTTTTTTGAAAACTGTTTTTTTGAAGCTCCGCCTGTCTTGTAGCTCCATATTATCTCATTTACGAGATTATCATATCCAAAAACCTTGTCCATCATCTGCTTAAGATAATGGCCTGCATGCCAATCGCAATGCAGATAGATGCTTCCTGTAGGCTTAAGAACATCAAAGCAATGCTCCATACGTTCTCTCATATATGCAACATAGACATTTATGCCTTTTTTGCTAAAAATTCCCAATCTTTAAATAATGTTTTTTTATAGTCTTTATAAGGTTTTTTGAAAATCCTTTTAATGTGGATATTGAAGATATCTTAGATAATAGGATATATTACAATAAGAATCTTGCTGAAGAGAGCAAGAAACATGAGCCAAACCTTATATCTATATTAAAGAAAGATTATGAGCCTGATGGCCGATATTCTGAAGGCCGGTGGAATCTTGATTTCAGAAATCTTGATCTTGACAAAGGAGAAGAGGCTGTTTCTAAACTGGGATTTTCTTATATAAGATACGATACAAAAGAGGTTATGGACATATTCAGGACAGCTGAAGAGCAGACATGTGCAATGCCTCAGCTAAAGATAAAAGATATGCTTATCTGCCGTCTTTCTGAATGGTCTTTTCATCAATTTCTTAATCATGTGGATATGAATCTCATAAAAAGGAAAGGGCATATATACAACAATCTTTATGGAGAAAGGTTCGGTCCCGATATTGTCCTTGAGAAAGGAAAGACTTTAGGAGTCAGATGCCAGCATAATTTTTCAGGAGACTACCTTTATTCAAAAGACAGGGTTTTCCGGCAAAGACATAAGATTCCTGATTATGTCGCTTTTTTCAACCATTTCCAATACCATATATTATATGTGACTGGGATAGTAGAAAAAGATTTTTTGAGTGCAGATATAGAACATCATGGAAAGGGATTTATGCATCATTTTCCGATGCCTGAGATGTACAAATCCGATATGATCCTCAAAGAGTACTGTAATCATGATCTTAATAAAAAAGATATCCCTGATGATATTATACAGGGATTGAACACAAAATTTAGTAAAAGGATGGGCATGAAAGGATTTTTAGACAGAGTTTTTGGAATAAGATATGGTTTATAGATGCACATATGGGGAATAATATAAATTGCTGAAGAAAAAAACATTTTTTGGACATCCTAAAAAACAATTAAAAGAACTTGAAAGATTTTTTCTAAATATATTCAGCAAAGACCATTACAAAGCAATATTGCCTCTGCAGAAAAATAAGATCAAAAATCATCTTTCTCTGATGGCTTAGTATTCCTTAGGCATTTCAGCAGGCATGGGTACTGCTATAGCATCATATATGCACGGAGGCTTTGTTTCAGAAATAATAGAGATCATCCCAAATATCAGACTTATAATTCCAAAGAACATAACTGAAATTATCAACAATAATACTAAAAGAATAGCTGGATTCTTACTATAGTCCCAAATCTTTTGTTTCTTTGATAGCTCCATCTTAAAGCACCCATTTTTATTTTTTAAAGGCTAAAACCCATTTAAAACTATATATGATCATATCATTATTTTAGGGAAGTTCGGTGTGTCCTTGATATGTTATTTGATAGCTTCGCTCTAGCCCCAAGCCTTAACTCAAAATTTTCTTCGCAAATTTCGCCTTCTTACTCTGAGATTTTTGTCCATCAAAACCCTCGCGATGCAACCTAACATCACCAGTTTCAAAACATAACCTTTTTAAAGAACTGAGACATTTTTATCATAGTTAGCTTTATCATATTGATCAGCCCATATTATCAGACCAAGATGACAGAAAAAGAAACATTAGAAAAGGTTTTGAAGAACAAAGTAGAGCCTATGATAGACAGTGCCATGCATAGGTTTCTTGGGATAACCATAAACGAGATCTCAGACGATATCTCAGACAGGATAGAGAATAATCCTTTGATCAGCTATGATATAGATGTTTCAGTTCCTTTCAAGACAGCAAAAAAGCTGTTCAAGAAAGAGTTCCTTACAAGGCTGCTGCAGTCTCATTACGGAAACGTAAGCAGTGTTGCAGCGATAACCGGCCTGGATAGGAGATCTATCCACAGAGATATAAAAGCCCTGGGAATAAACATAAACAAAACAAGAAAAGATATGCTCAAGACATCTTATTACCAGAAAGAAGCTGTTGGCTCTATCCTGAGAGAAACATTTGATGGTTATAGGGCAGTCATAAGACCAAAAAAACTTCAGAATGTATATGAACACGTAGACAGGATATCTTCAGATATAATAAAAGAACTTCCAGCTTTAGAGATGACATGGAAAGAGGCTGAAAAAGAATTTGAAAAGACATATCTAAAAAAAGCCCTGAAAAGATACAACACCATAACCAAAACAGCAAAAAATATAAGACTAAGATATGAAACAGTCCATAGAAAACTGAAAAAACATAATCTTTTAAATAAAAGCAGATAAGTTGGAAAGCATGCATCCATACATAGAAGATCTGATAAAAAAAGAAAGAGAAAAAGAGCGATGGGAGTTTAAGCAGGACCTTAAATATCTTAAGCAGGAGCTAGCAGTTCCCTATATGATAGCTGAATGCAAAATTGACATAGATGCAGAATACCAAAAAAGGATAAAAGTATGCAGGAAAGCAGGTGGTATCCTTTCAGATTCTATGATCTCTGTTTTCAGAAAAAAACCGGATGAACATCTAATGTCAGAAGAAGGCGATCTTGCCTGCATACTTATAGATGAGAAAGCAAGGATAGACAGGCTTTCGGAAAAAGTGAAAGGATACTGTCTTAGGGAGATAAAAACTGCATTCTATAATAATCTTGATGATATGGAAGAACTCTTTGTTCTTAGAGAGCCATTGACCATAAAGTACAGAGCTGAACAGGGAACATTATTCAGCATCTCTGCATGATCAAAGCCTTGCCCCTGTCTCAGATTTTATCTTTTCTGTTTTCTGCCATGGGCTTAGCCTGTAGAACCTTCTTAGCATCATCCTTCTGCTGTATGTATCATCTTTCTTATTAAGTCCGTCAACAAATGCCCTTGCAAACCTATTTGCACTTTCATATCTTTTTCTTATCTCAGGATTTTTTTCATTGAATTTGAAACGAAAGACATTGTTGTATATCTGTTTTTCAAGGCTTTTTCTTATTCCTGGAAAAGTTTCCTCTTCTCCTGCCATGACTGCTTTCATCACAAGATATCTTGTTATGTTTCCCTGCAGCTCTATCTCCATAAGACTCATTGGTTTCTTATGATCAAGAGAATATGATATCAGTACAGCATGGTCTATCTCTTCAGAAACAGTCCCTATATCATTAAGTTCAAACGGTCTCTGCCTTATCCTTTTCTGCAGAGCATCAGAAAAATATATAGAAAGCAGGGGATCTTCTGCATCAAAATTAGATAATACTGAAGCTTCGCCGCTGTAAGTGCCTACCTTGCTTATAGCTAAAGGTTTTAGATTCTCCAGCTTATCATCTCCTATGATAAAATCAGATATCTCATCCATCCCTGAGTCCACCTTATAACAGGCTTCGATTATTTTCTTTATATTATCGAGAAGCTCCATTTAATTTTCACCCAGTATAAGCGCATTAGGAACATCATGAAAATATTTCTCTTTCATTGTCTTAAGGCTCTCAACTGCAGTATCAAATGATCTTGAAAGCTTTCTGAACATGTTCTTGTCATCTTCTTTTGGAAAAACTGCTCTTGAAGCGCTTTCAAATCCTGCCTTGCCCATATCTTCGTAATAATCTATGCCTACTCTTTTCTTGTACTTGTTCCTGTATCTGAGATGATCATTGAACTGGCTTATCATAAACATCGCATAATTCCCCATCTCTATGTCTGCCAGAAACTTTTCAAAAGCATGACCTTCCTGTTTTTCTTTAAGCATATCTATGAAATATTTCTGCTTAAATCCTTTGTTGGAATAGCTGATAAGAACATTTATAAGATAATCCTTGAACCCTTCTTTTTTTAGCAGATTGTTCTTCTTGTCTTCTTCATCTCCAACTAAAAGATTGTAGTCATTCTCTCCAAACCAGGAACTCTCCTCTATACGAAATCCAAATCTTTCAACCACATTGTTGTATAGTATAGAGAATAAAAGATATGATGATATCTCTTTGCTTATCTTTTTATCATCAATCACAGCTTCAAGAGCTTTTTCTCCGTAAGCTGCCTGCCTTAGTGTTTTCTGGTCCTTAAGTAGATCTACAAGATCATCATCAGTCACATCAGAACTATTTTCTTTAGAAAAATGCGCCTTTGCCAGCCAGACAAGATCTTTTTTAGGAAGGCTTTCCATGCTGTATCTCCTGAATCTCTTTATCGCATCTGTCATA
>CAYXHN010000074.1:0-6015 GCA_964464955.1 uncultured Methanosarcinales archaeon | reverse complement strand
GGCAAAGCCCATTTTATTCTTTGAGAGCGATTATTTAGCTATGCACATACGGAAAACCACAAGATTTATAAATCACTTACTAATTCTAGGCTTAAACCAATGAATGATGATAGTTTGACTGTGTCTAATGGGCTATCCACAGTTGGGCTTGAGTGAGGTAATTTTTCTTATTATTTTACCTCAAATTATAACAAACACGAGGGTGATAAAATATGTCAGAAGAACCGTCAAAAGAAACAATAGACAAAGTACTTGAAGCTATCGAAGTAGCAAAAGCTACAGGAAAGATAAAGAAGGGTACAAATGAAGTTACAAAATCAATAGAGAGAGGAAAAGCAAAATTAGTCGCTACAGCAAAGGATGCTTCACCTCCTGAGATAGTGATGCACATCCCTGCTCTTGCAAAAGAGAAAGGTATAAAATGCGTGCAGGTTCCATCTAAGGAAGATCTTGGAGCTTCAGCAGGAATAGACGTGCCTACTGTTTCAGTTGCCATAGTTGAAGAAGGAGAATCAAAAAAGATAATAAAAGAGATAACAGGATCAAAAGAATAAGAAAATGGCATCTCCAGGAAAAATGCAAAAAAAGGCCGGGCAAAAAGGCCAGGATCAGTCCAAAGGGGCTGTGAACTTTACCAGAGCTGTCTCTGCAAGAGTAGAGGAGATCATAGGCAGGACAGGCACAAGAGGGGAAGCCGAACAGGTAAGATGTAAGGTTCTCGAAGGCCGTGATTCCAACAAGATACTAAGAAGGAATGTTAAGGGTCCTATAAAGGTAGGAGATACACTGATGCTCAGGGAAACTGAGATAGAAGCTCGTCCTTTGACAAGAAAGAACAGAGGAACAGGTGCATAAATATGGCAAGATGCATATTCTGCAAGGCAAACATCGAAAAAGGAACAGGCAAGATATTTGTCATGAAAGACGGAAGAGCTATAGATCTCTGCTCAAATAAATGCGAGAAGAACATGTTTAAGCTGGGAAAGAAAAATACAGAGCTAAAATGGGTCACAAAGAAATCTGAGGCAGAAAAGAAAAAGGAGCTTATAGAGGAAGAGATTGAGGCATCTTCCAAAGAAGAAGAAGCGCCTAAAAAGGAGAAGGGGAAAAAATAAGATGCCGGAAGAAAATATACAGCAGACACTAGTATTGATAAAGCCCGACGGGCTTGTCAAATCACTTACAGGAAATATCCTTACTGCACTGTCTGAGACAAAACTAATAATAGCAGGAGCAAAGATTGTTCAGGTTGATAGAGAACTGGCTGAAAAGCACTACAATAAGCTTAGGGAAGAGAAGGGAGAAGAGATATTTGAAGAAGTGCTTAAGTATATACAAGGGCACTATCACACAAACCGAGTTCTTGCACTTGTATATCAGGGCGAGAATGCTATATCTAAAGTAAGGGAGATTGCAGGAGAGACAAATCCTGAAAAAGCGTCCCATATAACTATAAGAGGGAAGTATGGAAGGATCGTAAGCTCAACAGGAGTATTTGAGAATGTTGTGCATTGCTCAGATTCTGAAGAAAATGCTGAGCGTGAGATAAAGTTATGGTTCAAGCCTGACGAGCTTTCAAAAATAATGTATCCTACTGAAGAAAAGACAGCAACAAAAACAGAACTAGGCTGGAAAGAGGAGGTTGAATAAATATGGCTGAAAAGATGGTTGAGAAAGTAAAAAGACTTTCAGATAATCCTAAGAATATAAGAAACATAGCGATATGCGCTCATATCGATCACGGAAAGACAACATTTTCCGATAATTTGCTTGCAGGAGCAGGCATGATGTCAGAGGAACTGGCTGGAAAACAGCTTGTTCTTGATTTTCACGAAGATGAATCATCCAGAGGAATAACTATAGATACTGCAGCTGTATCAATGGTGCATAATTTTGAAGATTCTGAATATCTTATCAATCTTCTTGATACTCCAGGGCATGTTGATTTCGGAGGGGATGTAACAAGAGCTATGAGAGCGGTTGACGGAGCTATAGTGCTTTGCTGCGCTTCAGAAGGTATAATGCCCCAGACAGAGACTGTATTGAGGCAGGCTCTAAAGGAAAGAGTTAAGCCAATACTTTTCATAAATAAGGTTGACAGGCTGATAAAAGAGCTGAAGCTGACTCCTGAAGCTATGCAGGAAAGATTTGTAAATATAATATCACAAGTAAATAAGCTCATAAATCAGATAGCTGAAAAAGAGTATGGTGAGAAATGGTCAAAGATATCCCCTACAGACGGAAACGTCGCTTTCGGTTCAGCTTTCCATAACTGGGCATTGTCAGTCCCATATATGCAGGACAAAGGCATAACTTTCAATGATGTAATAGACGCTTATGAAAAAGGCGGAGAAGCTTATAAGGAGCTTGCAAAGAAAGCTCCTATACACGAAGTTGTCCTGGATATGGTAGTAGATCACCTTCCAAATCCTGTGGATGCTCAAAAATACAGAATACCTAAGATCTGGCACGGAGATAATGAATCAGAGCTTGGACAGTCGCTTATCAACTGTAATCCTAAAGGAAAGCTTGGATTTGTTATAACAAAGATAGTTGTGGATCCCCAGGCAGGAGAGATAGCTGCAGGAAGATTGTTCTCCGGAACAATAAAGAGAGGCATGGATGTCTATATGAACAAGGCAAAACAGGATGCTAAGATACAGCAGGTATTCATATACAATGGAGCAAAAAGAGAGATAATAGAAGATGTTCCTGCAGGAAATATCATAGGGATAGCTGGGTTGAAGTCTACTCCTGGAGAGACAGTTACTCTTGAAAAAGATGAGCCTTTTGAAGCTATCACACACATATTTGAGCCGGTAGTGACAAAGGCTATAGAAGCTACAAAACCTGCAGACCTTCCAAAGCTTATCGAAGTGTTAAGGCAGATAGCAAAAGAAGATCCTACTGTAGAGATCGAGATCAACGAGGAGACAGGAGAGCATCTTCTTCACGGTATGGGGGAGCTGCATCTTGAGATCATAGAGAACAGGATTAAGTCAGAAAAAGGAGTAGAGGTAAAGACCTCTCCGCCTATAGTCGTTTACAGGGAGACAGTATCAAGGCCTTCCCCTGAGATGGAAGGAAAATCCCCTAACAAGCACAACAAGTTTTACATGATAGTAGAGCCTCTTGAAGATGAAATCTATAATGCAATGAAAGAAGGAAAGATCAGAGAAGGAAGGATCAAGAAGAAAGATCCTGAACTCAGGGATGCGTTTGTAGAAGCAGGCATGGATTCAAAAGAAGCAGAGAAGGTCAAAGACATATATGAAGGAAATATATTCATGGATATGACAAGAGGACAGGTATATATCGGTGAAGTGATAGAACTTATACTTGATGAGTTTGAGAATGTCATGAGAGGAGGTCCTCTGGCTAAAGAGCCTTGTGTAAGGCTAAAGGTCAGGATGATGGATATGAAGCTGCACGAAGATGCTATCCACAGAGGTCCTGCGCAGGTATATCCTGCAGTAAGGGAATCTATAAAGGGCGCTATCATGGCTGGAAGGCCTGCTATCTATGAGCCTATACAGATAACAAGGTTTGAGGCTCCTTTGGAATATGCAGGAGAGCTTTCAAAAGTAGTTTCCCACAGAAGAGGCCAGCTTCTTGATATGGCTGAGGAATCAGGCTCATCAGTAGTAAAGGCAAAGATGCCTGTTGCAGAGACATTTGGATTAAGTTCAGACCTGAGGTCGGCTACAGGAGGCAGAGGAACAAGCTCACTTATGGACCAGATGTTTGAAAAACTTCCGGACGAGCTGCAGCAGAAAGTGGTGCAGCAGATAGTGAGCAGGAAAGGTCTTGAAGAAGGACAGCTTGGAGCATAAAACCAAAAACTTTTTAAATGTCCTTAAAAAACCATAAACAATACTCACAATAAAAATATTATCGGGGTGTATACAAAAAATGGCAAAAGAAAAACCACACATAAACATTGTATTTATCGGGCACGTTGATGCAGGAAAATCAACAACAGTAGGAAGATTGCTTTTTGACAGCGGAAACTTTGATGAACAGACACTAAAGAAGCTGAAAGACAAAGCAGCAGAGCTTGGAAAAGCAGGATTTGAGTTCGCTTTCGTAATGGATAATCTTAAGGAAGAACAGGAAAGAGGAGTAACTATAGATCTTGCACACAAAAAGTTCGAGACAAACAAGTATTATTTTACTATAATCGACGCTCCAGGCCACAAGGACTTTATCAAGAATATGATCACAGGAGCATCACAAGCAGATGTTGGGGTCCTGGTCGTAGCTGCTACAGATGAAGAGCTTCAGCCGCAGACAAAAGAACATGTATTCCTTTCAAAGACATTGGGAGTGAATGACATGATCGTTATTGTAAACAAGATGGATGCAGCAAAATATGACGAAGCTGTTTTCAACAAGCAGAAAGAAAGGATATCAGAACTGCTTAAATCAGTAGGATTCAATCCTGAGGCGGTTCCTTTCATACCCGTAGCTTCACTGGTCGGAGATAATGTCGCTAAAAAATCCGAAAATATGTCATGGTATTCAGGAAAGACTTTGCTTGAGCAGATGGATGAGATAAAAGAGCCTGAAAAACCTGTTGACAAGCCTCTAAGGCTTCCTATCCAGGATGTATATAACATCACAGGAATCGGAGTTGTACCTGTAGGAAGAGTAGAGACAGGAGTCATGAAGATAGGAGACAAGGTAACTATTGTTCCAGGAAGAGAAGGAAAAGGCGTATCTGGAGAGGTTAAGACTATAGAGATGCATCACGAACAGGCACAGGAAGCTGGGCCTGGAGACAACATCGGATTCAATGTTCGTGGAGTTACAAAAAAGGATATTGCAAGAGGAGATGTACTTGGGTCTTCAGATAATCCGCCTACAGTAGCGACTGAATTTACAGCTCAGATGGTTGTATTGAACCACCCGACTGTCGTGACTGTCGGATATACACCAGTGTTCCACATCCATACTGCACAGGTTGCATGTCAGGTAACTGCTATTGAGAAAAAGCTTGATCCAGCAACAGGAGAAGTTGCAGCAGAAAATCCGGATTTCATCAAGAATGGAGATACTGCAATAGTCAAGATCAAACCTGTTCAACCATTGGTCATAGAAAAATCTGAGGAGATTCCGGAAATGTCAAGATTCGCTATCAGAGATTCTGGAGCGACTGTGGCGGCTGGAATGTGTATTGACCTGGTCAAGAAAGAATAGAAATAATTTTTTTATTTTTATCTTTTAAGTATGGTGAACAAGGGTTTATCATACAAAAGCCTCATATTATTTAGTGATAAAAATCAGTGATAAAAATGCAAAAAGCAAGAATAAAACTAGCAAGTACAGACATTGATAAGATCAATGAGGTATGTGATCATATTAAAGATATTTCTACTAAAACAGGGGCTGACATGAGAGGTCCGATTCCTTTACCCACTAAAAAGATGAAAGTTACTACTCTTAGAGGCCCTGACGGCCGTGGAACTAACACTTTTGAAAGGTTTGAGATGAGAGTCCATAAAAGGGTCATAGATCTTGGTATGGATGAAAGGGCTTTAAGGTTAGTGATGAGAGTGCCTATACCTCAGGGACTTAACATAGAGATAGAGATGGTCGAGTAAAGATCAAGAATGATTTCTAAAGAACATGAACCCCCTCAAATCTGGACAATCTTGTTTCTTTTTTCTATCCTCTTTTAAAATATTCTGACATCAATGCCTATAAAAACCATTATGATAATAGTGTAGGCATAGGTATTTCTATAGATAAAAAGTCTATAACTCTTAACTATGAAGCATTTAGAGTTTATCCTGACGGCCATGCAGCAGACAACAGGAAGTTTATAGAGTCTATAGGGCATCCTGCCTGTTATAGGAAGATAAGAGATTTTCTTGAATCAAAAGGCCTGAAACATTTTCATAATCCTTATCCTGAATACATAGAGAAAAGGTTTGAGGAAGCGATAGAGCGCTATAAATATGCCGTGTGGCATAATTCAAGATAAAAATTAGAGCTTTCGCTAAGCATTAAATT
>CAYXHN010000073.1:0-6024 GCA_964464955.1 uncultured Methanosarcinales archaeon | reverse complement strand
AGAATTTCTATACTGGAGTATATAGGTTCATGTTACGTAGTTTCGGTACTATACAGGACATAAGGTAAATAAAAAAATTTAAATACTCATAAGCTTAACCACTTGGCATGGCAAAAAACAATAAAGAAAAAATCGTTTCAGAAGATGTTTATTCTAAAGAAGACAAGGAAGGAGATTTTAATGAGGATAAGACTCCTGAAGATATAGAGAAGGAGATTGAAACAGGAGAGCGGGACCAGGAAGTATATTCAGAAGAGGGACGCGAATCTCTTGTTGAAGATGATGAGATGGAGCCATGGGAAGAAGGATTCATGGAAGGGGCAGAAGGCAGAGGAGAGCAGCACTGCTGCGCTGAATGCGGAAAGCTTCTTGGAGAAGACGAATCAAGCATCTATGAAAGAAAATTTGATGGAGAGATTAAATGGTTCTGCAGTGAAGAACATGCTGAGAACTATGCAAAAAAGCACAAAGAATGATCATTTAGGAAAGAATATTTCTCTCATTTTTTTTACAAATCCCAGCCTATAGAATCTTTTAGGATAAGACTCATCTGTCCTAAACTTCTTTATTATCTGCTGCCTTGCTTTTTCAAGCACCTCATGAACAGAGGCTATAGGGTCCCATTGGGCTGTAGTGTAGACACCTGAAGCAGTTATAGGTTTTGATCTGGCGTCTATAAGAAGATGCACAGAATATTTTTTTCTTCCGCCTTTTTTCTGCTGCTTGAAATGCAGCCTTATCTTATTTATCTTTTTCAGCTCACGTTCGAGTTTTATATAATCCTTGTATATTATCTCTTTTATCCTTTTTTGATCTTCTTCATGGAGTATGTTCAATCCTACAAATTCTACATTATTCCTTTCAACATATTTCATAGTCTGTTTCTTTTTAGAACTCTTTGCTCTTTTTTTCTTTGCCATGTTGAAATATAGATTGATCAGTTGTTTATAAACTTTTTTATTTTGACAATATTTATATAGTAATTGTTGTTTTTTGTTGATAATATCTATACAATTAAGGAGGTTAGATAAAATGGCTAATGAATCTTTGGCGATTTTTGCAGCAATGGGAGTTTTTGCGGTCATAGTATCGATAGCGATTTACATCTATTTTGCAGTTGCACTGCTTACAATCGCTAAAAAAACAAATACACCGAATGCCTGGCTTGCGTTTATACCTATAGCTAATGTGTATCTGATGACACAGGTAGCAAAGCTTCCAGCATGGTGGACACTGGCTGTACTATTGCCTTTATTTCCTTTTATAGGAGCAATAGCAATGTGGGCAGTTCTGATCTACATCTGGTGGAAGATTGCAGAAGTGCTTGGCAGACCAGGATGGTGGAGCTTATTGTTGCTTATTCCGGTAGCTAATCTGGTTATTGTCGGAATACTTGCATGGGGAAAACCAGCAGCAGTATCGACAAGATAAGTTAATTATTTTTTTTCTTTTTTTCTTTTTCAATAGTTTTAAAAACAAAAGATAATTCTTTATCTCTATGGTAAAAGTTTGCGGAATCGAAGAGGCCGGCAGAGGCCCTGTAATCGGACCCATGGTCATGGCGGGAGTTATGATAGAGGAAGGAGAAGAGAACAAGCTGGCAAAGATGGGAGTTAAGGACAGCAAGATGCTTTCTCCAGGAGCCAGAGAAACAATGTTTGACCTTGTGAAGAGCAACTGCTCTGATTACAAGACTCTGATCGTAGATGTAGATATGGTTGATGCTGCTCTGGCTACAGATCATATGAACCTCAACAAGCTGGAGGCCCAGAAGATGGCTGAAATCATAAATTCATTGGAGCCTGACAGGGCTATAATAGACTGTCCGAGCAATAATATCCCTGCTTTTGTAAGTTACCTCAGAAAGCACATAAAAAAGAAGAATATAGAGATAATAGCTGAGCATAAGGCAGATGAGAATCATCTTGTTGTAGGGGCTGCCTCGATACTGGCAAAGGTCACAAGAGACAGAGAAATAGAGAAGATAAAAGAGAAGATCGGCATTAATTTTGGCTCAGGTTATCCCTCTGATCCCAGGACTACTGCATTTTTGGAGAAAAACTGGAATAAACATCCATCCATATTCAGGAAAAGCTGGAGCTCTTACAGGAAATATGTTGAGAAGTTTAAGAATAAAAGTTTAGGTGATTTTTAATTTTTTTAGATGATTGCACTTTTTTATCTTTTTATCAAACATATCTTAAACAGTTATATACACAAAATGATAAAAATTTATAAAGGATGAGAGTAATTTTATCATAGGAATGACTAAAATAAATAAAATTGTGCTCCATGGGTTCAAGAGCTTTGCAAAAAGGACAGAATTGATGTTTGAGAATGGATTTAACTGCGTCCTTGGCCCCAATGGTTCTGGAAAGAGCAATATTCTTGATGCGCTTTGTTTTGTACTTGGAAGGCTGAGCAGCAAGTCTATGAGGGCTGAGAAAGCTGCAAATCTTGTATATAACGGCGGAAAGGCAAAAAAGCCGATGAAACAGGGAGAGGTAAGCATACATTTTGACAACAAAGAGAAGATATTCCCAACAGATGCAGAGGAAGTAAAGGTAACCAGGATAATAAAACAGAGCGGCCAGAGCGTATATAAGATAAATGATGAAAAAAGGACAAGGCAGGAGATCCTGGATCTTTTGGGTGTTGCAAGGATAGATCCTGACGGTTTTAATATAGTTCTTCAGGGAGATATAGTCAGATTTACTGAGATGAGGACTGAAGACAGGAGGCTTCTTATAGAAGAGATAAGCGGGATAAGCATATATGAGGAGAAGAAGCATAAAGCTCTGAAGGAGCTTGAAAAGGTAGACGATAAGCTTAAGCAGGCGGAGATAGTACTTTCTGAGAGAAAAGGATATCTCAAGGAGCTTGAGAAGGAGAAAAACCAGGCAACAAAATTCAAGGACCTGGAAAGCAAGATAAAAGTAAACAAGGCCTCTTATCTTTACAGGCAGATAGAGAAGAAGCAGAAAGAGAAAAATGAACTGACAGGGAAGATAGAGGTAAAGAAAGAAAAGCTCGAAAAGCTGCAGTCTAATATAGACGAGATAAGGAAACAGATAGCTGACAAGAAGAAACGGATAGAAGGGATAAACCATGAGATAGAGGACAAAGGAGAGAAAGAGCAGGTCAAGCTGCACAATGTTGTCGAGCAGCTGAAAGTAAAGCTTGCTACAGACAAGACAAGGATAGATAATTGCCAGGGAGAGATAGATAAGATAATCATAAGAAGAAAAGAACTGAAAAATAATCTTGAGGATATAGAGAAAGAACTTGGAGAGCTGAACAGTAAGAAAGAAGAGCTTGAAACAAAAAGAAAAAACAAGGCAGAAGAAAAGGAGAAGATAAGCAGAGAGATAGAAAATTTCAGAGATGACAACGAGATAGATAATGCATCCAAGATAGAGGAGCAGATAGAAAAGATAGACAAGAAATCTGAAGAGGGCCAGAAAGAGATAGATGAGCTCAGGAAAAAGCAGCAGGAGCTTGTCAGGAAAAAAGACAGCCTGGAATTTCAGGTAGGCAATATAGACGAGAAGATAGAGAAGGTAAAAGAGATAGAAGAGGAGCACAAGGATCAGATAGAAGAACTGAAGAAGAAAAAGTCAAGATTCAACAAAAGTGTAGAGGAACTTAATGAAAGTCTTGAAGCAGACAGCAGCATATCAAAACAACTGGCTGAGAAGAACCAGGAGCTTGCAGATTCTGAACAGAAACTTTCGCAGCTTAAAGCAAAGGACATAGCAATAAAAGAAGCTGCAGGAAGCTTTACTGTAAAAAAGATACTAGCTAAAAAGGATTCTATAAAAGGCATACACGGAACAATCGGCCAATTGGGAAATGTAAGCAAGAAATACAGCCTTGCTCTTGAGGTGGCTGCAGGCCCAAGGATAAACAGCATAGTGGTGGAGGATGACAGGACAGCTGCTGAATGCATAAATTATCTTAAGAAGAACAAGCTGGGAATAGCAACATTCCTTCCTCTCAACAAGATAAAAGAAAGAAACATAGACCGGGATGTTAAGGATCTAACTGATAAAGAAGGGGCGCATGGGTTTGCGATAGATCTCGTCTCTTTTGATGATAAGTTTGAGAAGGTATTTTCTTATGTATTTGGTGATACGCTGATCGTGGACGATATATCTTCAGCCAGGAAGATAGGGATAGGGAGATGCAGGATGGCTACCCTTGACGGAGATATCGCAGAAGGAAGCGGAGCCATGCAGGGAGGATTCAGGCAGAAGAAGAACAGGGCAGGATTTAACGAAAAAGAGCTTGCAAAGGAAATAAAAGAATATACTGCGGCTGTCTCCAAGCTGCAGGAATCAGTCTCTGAGATGAACAAGCAGAAAAAAGAACTCGAAGAAAAAGTGGAGAAGCTTAGAAAAGAAAAGTCAGAGCTCGAGGGCGATATAATCAAGTCAGAAAAGAGCCTCCATATGGATCACGGAGACCTGGATGCTGACAGGAACAGGAAAAAGGAGCTTGCCGGGCAGATAGAAGAAGTAGAAAAAGAACTGGGAGATGCAGGAACAAAGCTTTCAGAGCTGACTAAGAAGATGGTCGAAGAGAAGACAAAGAAGCAGGAGATGAAAAACAGGGTGAGTGCGCTAAGAAATCCGAATCTTCTTGCAGAACTTAACGCTTTTGAAGAGCAGAAATCAAACCTTAAGGAAGAGATCGTACAGATAGATGCGGATATAAAGAACATAAACACGAAGATAAATGATATGATCATGCCTGAAAAAGAAAAGATACAGAATATACGTAAACAGCTTGAAAAAGAAAAAGTGTCTTTTGAAGAGGAGATAAAGAATCTTAATGAAAAGGTCAGCAGTGAAAAAGAAGAGCTAAAGTCAAGCGAAGAAAAAAGCCAGCAGTTCTATGCCAAATACAAACAGATGTTTTCTGAAAGAGGAAAGATAAGCGATACAATACAGGAAGATGAGACAAAAGTAGACAAGCTCAGAGACCAAAGCAAGGAGATAGAGATAAAGATGAACAATATATCAATAGAGAACGCAAAGATAAGCGGTGAACTTGCAGGGCTTAAGCAGGATTTCTCTCAGTATGAGGGAGTAAAGATAAACAATGAGAAGAAGGAAGAAGAGCTGAAAAAAGAGATATCTAAGTTTGAGAGGATGGCAGGAGACATAGGCAGTGTAAACATGAAATCTCTTGAGATATATGAGGATGTAGAGAAAGAATACAATAAATTGCTGGAGAAGAAAGATAAGCTTGTAGAAGAGAAAGAAGATGTGCTGAACATGATGAATGAGATAGAAGGCAAGAAAAAAGAGCTGTTCATGAAGACCTATAATGCTGTAAATGAAAATTTCCAGAGGATATTCTCTGCACTTTCCACAAAAGGAGAGGCAAGCCTTGACCTTGAAAATCCAGAAAAACCTCTTGAAGGCGGCCTGACGATAAAAGTAAGGATCACAGGAACAAAATTTTTGGACATAAGAAGCCTTTCAGGAGGAGAGAAGACGATGACAGCTCTTGCATTCATATTTGCTATACAGGAATATTCTCCTCATTCATTCTATGTGCTTGATGAGGTAGATGCAGCGCTTGACAAGAAAAACTCTGAAAAGCTGGCAGCACTGGTCAAAGAATATGTTGGAAAGACCAAAAGCCAGTATGTAGTAATATCCCACAATGATTCTGTAATCTCAGAAGCAGATGTTCTTTATGGGATAAGCATGAATGAGCACGGTATAAGCAAGGCTGTAAGTTTGAAGATATAGGATATTTAATTCTTTGATCTGATGTTATCATGGTGCAGATCGAAAATAAGATCTGATCATTATCCATAAGGATTATAGATTTGCCTATAGGAGCAGCACAATATCAATAAGTCAAACATAGTCTGACCTTGCAGTTTAGATCTATGTTTTATATCATACATCTACCTTATTAGAGATATAGCTTGTATCCTGCAGCGGCTAATTCAAAATTTTTCCAGTATCTTCTTCAGGTTATCTCGCGTTTTTTCCCATGAGAATCTTT
>CAYXHN010000072.1:0-6027 GCA_964464955.1 uncultured Methanosarcinales archaeon | reverse complement strand
CCATCGAAAATAGATACGGATTTTCAAATCTTATAAGCTATGGTAATAAGGCTATGCTGGATGAGACTGATTTTCTGGAATGGCTTGACAAAGACGAGAAAACAAAAGCGATAGCACTTTATATAGAAGGCATAAAAGACGGGAGAAAGTTCATGGAAGCTGCTAAAAGGATAAGCAAGAACAAGCCGATAGTCGCATTAAAATCAGGGATGACTGAAAAAGGCGCAAAGGCGGCATCGTCTCATACAGGCTCTTTAGCCGGAAGCTATGAAGTATACAAGGCTGCGTTCAGGCAGAGCAATGTTTTCTTGGCCTCTACTATAGAAGAACTTTTTGATATCTCCAAGGCATTGGCTAACCAGCCTCCTGCGAAAAAGAACAGCATAGCTATCGTCACGAACGGAGGGGGCTGCGGTGTATTGTGTGCAGATTACTGCTCAAAGCTGGGAGTAGATCTTCCTGAGCTTAAAGCTTCGACAATAAAAAAACTTGATAAGTCAAAGAAGATGCATCCTGCATATTCAAAGAGCAATCCGCTGGATATAATAGGCGATGCTCTTCCTGAGACATACGAAGCTGCAGTCAACATCCTGCTTGAAGAAGATTATATCTCTGGATTGATAGTTATCCAGACACTGCAGACAATGACCAATCCTGAAAAAAATGCAAGGATCCTTATAGAAGCCAGAAAAAAGTTCCCTGACAAACCGATCATATGTACATATATGGGAGGAAGATTCAGCAGGAAAAGCATATTCCTTCTTGAAGCCCACGACATTCCTGATTACAATGATGTAAGCAAGGCAGCAAAAGCGATGAAATCTTTGATAGAAAGGAATGAGCAGTTAAAGAATCGATGATCAATATTCTATCTTGTATCTCAATATCGCGCCTATCCCGCCAAGACCATCTAGTTTTTTTCCAGATTCATGCTCAGAACCTATGATATGCACTTCCCCTTTCATGTCATCTATAAGTTTCATGGTCTTGTCCAGCGGGCCATATCTCTCTTTTTCTCTCATCTCTGATATGTAGCCATCACTCACAAGCAGCATCTTTACTGCCCCAGCATTTGCAGCTTTTTCTACCTCTTTCATCCCATATGCTGCCTTTTCGTCTTTTGCTATCTCCTGCATGAGCTGCTCTACAAGCTTTACTTCCTTTGCTATCCTGTCCTGTTTGAGAACTTCCCTGACCTCGTTTCTTCTGAGGACCTCGTTTATGGCCCCTTCATCTACGCTGCTGCAGGCTGCTTCAGTTATCCTGCTTTTTAGGTTGTCATCTTCTATATGCTTCATCAGTTCTTCTTTCCAGAATGCAGGGCTTGCTATGATGACATTTTCAATCTTGTATCTTGAGATGTATTCTTTAAGCAGGATCACTATCTGCTCATAGAAGTTTCCTTTTGCAACCACATTTTCATCTTTCTTCTGCACCTCTCCCTTGAGCCTGTTAAGGATATCATATCCTCTTCTCCTGCTCAATGCAAACAATGCCTCCTCCCTGTCTAATATGCATATAAGGATATCGGGCTGCTTTGCAGCTACTGCTTCTTTAAGCTTGTCCAGCTGGTATTTCAGCCATCTCTCTTTTTTGATCGTTATAGTGCTGTTCTCATCTATGTTAAATGTATGGTGCGATCCTCTTGGGAGATCTTCAGGACCATCTTTGATGATTCCTGAAAGCCTCAGGATATCATCTTTAAACTCTGTCTTTTCAAGCTCTATCTCAAGAAATACTTTCTTTTTTGAGATTCTTGCTTTTCTTTCATCTTCTCCGCCTATCTTTATTTTCCTTACGGTGCTGCCTCTAATCAGATCCCCTGAATCTATAATGTGGCTCAAATACCAAAGATCATCCAGATTTTCTGTTTTAATCTTGTATTCTCCTTTTTTAGTATCCTTAGATATTAATCTCATCTTAGCTCAAAAAAAATTAGAGAAACATTTATATATAAAGTTATTTATTTCATAGATAGCAAGAGGTGTTTGATATATGAGAAGAAAATCCCAGGCGTCAGGATCATCAGCAGCTACATTGGTGGCTATAATAGCAGGCCTAATCGTCCTATATATACTATTTATCCCTCCGGCAGAAAGAGAAGCTATACTTGAGGATGGAAATGGGGGTAATGGGGGTTCAGACAGTGACTCAGAAAATATCTCCATATTGCTGGAAACTCCCGGAAGACTTGAGCCACAGGGAATAGATGAAGTAGAGCATAATATCCCTTCTATGAACTTAAGGATACAAGAGCAGGCTTCTAGCCTAAAGACAAGAGAAGATCTTGAAGTGAAGAGAGCATTATTTACAGATGAAAAAGAAAACATATCATTTCAGATCTCGGATCTGGAAGATACCAAGGATGCTCTTCTAAGCTTTACAGTTGGTTCAAAACAGGGTTCAGGCAACCTGATAATCAACCTAAACGACCAGGAGATATATGATAATGAGATTGCATCCACAAATATCCCGCCTATATCTTTGGAAGGGTACCTGCAGGAAGAAAATGAAATTGAGTTCTCAGTCTCTTCTCCAGGAGCATTGTTCTGGAGGACAAACGAGTATGCTCTTGAGGATGTGAAGATCACTGCAGACATAATACAAAGAGATGCTCAGGAAAGCAGGGCTGTCTTCATGGTAAAAGAATTTGAGAAAGATAGCGCTGAAAGAGTAAAGATAAAGTTTGTGCCTTTATGTGAGCAGGACATAGTAAAGAAGCTTAATGTATGGCTGAACAATTACCAGCTTTATTCTGCTGTTCCTGAATGCAGGCTTTCTGTAAATCTTGAAGCATCTCCTGATTATCTTGTAGAGGGAGAAAATACATTGCGACTCAAGACAGAAGGCGGATATTATACCATAGAACAGATAAGGGTATTGACAGACCTCAAAGAGATAGAATATCCGATATATTATTTCCAGCTTGGCAGTGATGAATATTCAGGCATCGCAGATGAAGAAAAGGACATCTGGCTTAAGATAAGGTTTGCAGAAGAAGATTCTGACAAGGAAGGAAAAGTCATAATAAACGGAAAAAAGCAGCACATAATCCAGAAAGAGATAAGCTATACTTTGGATATTTCAGAGTTTGTTGAAGAAGGAAATAATGCAGTGAAGATAGAGCCAGAAAAAACCATGGACATCGCCCAGCTGGAAGTTGTCCTGGAAGAGTAAAATGAAAAAGAGGTGGATGGTTGAATTTCTCTAATCTAAGATGGGATGGAAAGAAGATATATTAAAAAAAGGGGCAAAAGCCGCACAAAAATTAAATAAATCCGCAGATACATACACTCCAACATTTAAAAAAACTGCAATAGCTGGAAAAGACGCTGCAAAATGGACCGGCAAAAAGGTTGGGAAAGGTACCCTGGCAGCTGGTGCTGTTGGAGCAGGTTTGGGAGGAGCTGCTTTAGGAAAAGGAATAGAAAAAGCAAAAAATGTTTTTCCGCAGCATGCGTTTGACTGGCTTGTCATAGGAGGAGCAGTACTTCATCTTATCAACTGGCTTTTCTTTAATTTTCAGTATAATCCATTGTATCAGCTTTTTAATCTTATTTTCATGCTGTATGTTGGTTTTGCGATCTTTAAATGGCAGCACAATCCAAAATATATATTTCCTGTCCTTCTTGCCTTTTTCCTTGAAGCAGGGCTCATAGGCGCATTAGGCTCTCAATTTCCCGGACTGGTAGAGAACAGCATTACCCAGTATTTCTTTATGAGGATCCTATGGCCGTACTGGCTTTTGCTTGGATTGATATATGGAGAAAAAGAAGTTAGTGAGCCCTCACATATAACAAATATAGGCCTTGCTGCTTTTATAATCTTCTGGCTTATAACAGGGGGAATGATAGGGATATTAGGGGATCTTCCAGGACATTTTGATGTTTTTCAGGACCAAAAGTTTGTTGCGCAGGAAGAAGCAGAACAGGGAGTCATCTCTCAGTTTAAGGAAACCTGGCATCTGTTTTCAGACCGAATTGCGTGCGCTTCTCAGATGGGAACCGGAAACTATGAGAACTGTATGGAAAAAAGATTATATGATCGGCATCCTGAACTTGCAAAAGAAGCTGCAGCAGGAGTAATAGATAATTCGATGGAATTTGTAGACGTCAATATCCAGCCTGCCGGGACAACTGATTTTACTCCTCCAAAAGATATCAGGGTAAGAGCGTATATGCAGATAAGCAATCCAGAGCTGGGATTTGACATCAAATCAATCTCCTGTCATTTTGAGAAAGGAGCAAAAGGCAGTGAAACCAAAGTTCCAGGAACAGTTTCCCCTTCATCTGTTACAGCAAGCAATTACATAACCTGTTCTCCTAAAAAGCCCCTTGACAAGGGCAGATGGAAAGCTGTATTTGAGGCTGATATAGACAAGCTTGAATCGTCTTCAGAGTTGAAACTTTATTTTATCTCTATGCCTGAGGAAGAATATTTTGATATAATAAACCCTAAAGCGAAAGATATCGCTTACATATCTAAGATCAAAAATCTTAAAGGCTATGAGAGTGGAAAATGGGGGGATCTTGCAGACAGTGTGCTTATAGAAGGAAAAGTTCAGTCAACTTCTTCTCCTGGATTCATGACCTCAAAAATAGGCCCTCCGCTTGCAGGGGGAAAGGTAGTGACTCTCCCGATATATAACATCCATGAAAACGATATATTTTATCTTGTTGTCAATGTAGAGAACCTAAGAGGCGGCTCTATAAACAATATATATAATCTTGAATTCCAGTTTCCTGACGGGATGACTTATGAATGCGGCGACATAAGCAATAGTTACCTTTCTGATCTTGTAGAAGCCCAGATAAGCAGCCTGAAAAAGACAGAGGATGTTCTTCCAGAAATTGCAGAGTGTACGTTGAAGGTGAATAACATAAACAGATTCCTGATCAATGTAAATGTTCCTGAACTGAAAAGGTTCAGGGTGGATCTGAACTATGGGTATAAAGTAAAGGAAGAGATAGAGATAGATGTTAAAGAGGGTTATTCAGATGGAGAATAAGATCCTGCTGGTGCTGATTGTAATTGTAATCCTGACAGGCTGTGCAAGGACAGATACCCCTAAAAAAGAGCCAGAGCTTATAGAATACCATAAGGGCTCAGAAGGGTTAGTCATGAGTTTTCTGGATCAAGCCCCGCCTGAAGAGATCTGGGAATTAAGCAAGTTTCCTGTCAGCATAAATATAGAGAATGAAGGTGCGCATGATGTTGATGACGGGATACTCTATATAAATTATGACCGGCAGACCATTGAACTGTCAAATAACCTTATAGAGCTGCAGAAGCCGCTGCACGGAAAAAGCCAGTTTTATCCTGACGGAGAAGATCAGATAATAGATATCTCTGCCGATCATTTCAAGAGCCTTGAAAAAAAAGAGAAGTCTGAAAAAACTATAATCAATGCTAATCTTTGCTATACTTATACAACAGAGGCTACCGCAGAACTGTGCATCAATCCCTCAAAATTCACACACACAGGAGTAGAGCAGGGAATATGCGATCCGAGCAGATCTACCAGTCTTGGCAGCCAGGGGGCGCCTGTAGCTGTAACTTCTATAGAACAGCATACTGTTCCAAGAGAATACGGAGAATTTGGAATAAAATTCATGATAGATATAAAGAACACAGGGAACGGAGAAGTAAGGAAAAAGACAGCATACTATAAAGAATGCAACATAGGCATCTCGCAGGCTTTGCTTCAGGAAGAAAAGGGAGTCATAAGCATAGATGAGATAACTTTTTCTGATTACAGCACAGCAGACGACGCATTTAATAAGATCGTGTGCAGGCCTAATGAAGAAGAGATAAAGCTTGAAGATGGCAAAGCTTCTATATTGTGCACTGCGGTGCTTGAAAAAGAAAGAGGCTCTTATACTACTCCTATCTCTGTAAGATTAAGCTATGGTTATGTATCTTCAGAAAGCGAATCTGTGAGGATAAAGAAGTTTGAATGAGGAGCAGTTATTACTGTTCAATTTGATATTTAGTTTACACTTCTTTATATTCTAACTTTTTTCTTTA
>CAYXHN010000071.1:0-6198 GCA_964464955.1 uncultured Methanosarcinales archaeon | reverse complement strand
AGCATCAACCTATATACTCTAGAAGTGACAACTAATTTCCGAATTATTCAGTTTTATTCAAACATCCAGTTCCCGCACATCCTTTGCATGATCCTGGATGAACTTTCTTCTCGGCTCTACCTTATCCCCCATAAGAAGGGTAAATACCTCATCAGCCTCTACAGCATCCTCGACAGTAACCTGTTTTAGTATCCTTTTTTCAGGATTCATGGTGGTGCCCCACAGCTGCACAGGATCCATCTCTCCAAGCCCTTTGTATCTTTGCACACTTACTTTTTCTCCAAGCTTGGATACAGCTGCTTCCTTGCTCTTTTCATTGTATACATAGAGTTTCTTCTTGCCTTTCCCAAGCTTATACAGTGGAGGTTGGGCAAGATATACATGGCCTTTCTCTACCAGCGGCTGCATATATCTATAAAAGAATGTAAGCAATAAGCAAGCTATATGATTTCCGTCAACATCAGCATCAGTCATTATTATTATCTTGTTGTATCTTCTTTTCTCTATATCAAAATCATCTCCTATGCCTGTTCCGATAGCGCTTATCATAGTGGCTATCTCATTGTTCTCAAATATCCTATTTATCCTTGCCTTTTCAACATTGAGTATCTTTCCTCTCAACGGCAGTATGGCCTGGAACTTCCTGTCTCTTCCCTGCTTTGCTGAATTATGGACAAACACGCCGGAAGCAAGTGCAAAATTATGGGTATCTCCAACTTCGAGATCATAGACATCCATCTTTTTATTTAGGTTTATTATATCTTTTATCTTGTGATTGTAATTTTCAACTGCTTCAATCATCACGTTTTCATCATTTTCAAAGAATCTTTGAAGAAAAGTTTCTTTCTTTAGAAGATTTTTGTTTTTTGTTTTGATCCTTTCTTCATCATAATATCTATCTGCAAGAAGATGTGTGAATGTCCATTTATTGGTCTTAGGATCAAGCACCATCTCATAATCTTTTATGGTTATCTTTCCTTTTTTTTCAGATAGTTTTCTGTTTAATGGCATAAGGCTAATATTATCTTTTATATTATCTGCCCTTGTATAATTCCCATCTCTTAACATAAATCTATGGTCAGGAGTACAGATTATCTCTTCGTCGTTGTCCAGAATAACTTTGACCACTTTTGTATCTTTCTTTGTCTTTCTGGGATTTTTTATTAATCCTATTCCTACTGAACCGTCTTTGTTGATAGTATAACAATAATTTTTCTTTCCTTTTTTGTCTTCCTTGACCAATTCTTTAAAACTTAGTTTTCTTCCATCTGCAAGCGCAACTTTTGTGTTTCCATCAAAACATCCTCCCGCGGAATCTCCTTCTACGATGAAAAGTTCTGATCTTGAAGGGTCTTTTTCCTGGCAATCTGCCAGTTTCCCGGGCAGAGAGCCCCCGCTAAGAATGCCTTTTCTTCTTGTAAGTTCTTTTGCTTTTCTTGCCGCATCTCTTGCTTTTGCAGCATTTACCATCTTTGAGATTATCTGTTTTGCTATGTCCGGATTCTGTTCAAGGAAATCTCCAAGATTAGAAGATACTATAGATTCCACTATGCCTTTTATCTCGCTGTTTCCTAGTTTTGTCTTTGTCTGGCCTTCAAACTGGGGCTCGCTTACCTTGACACTTATAACAGCAGTAAGGCCTTCTCTTGCATCCTCTCCGCTTAACTTTTCGTCTTTTACCAGATTGTGCTTTTTTGCATAGCTGTTAAATGTTCTTGTCAGGGCAGCCTTGAATCCGTTAAGGTGTGTTCCTCCTTCTCCAGTATTGATGTTGTTGGCAAAACTAAATATATTGTCCTGATATGAATCATTATACTGCATAGCTATTTCCACGACAGAATCATCTTTTTCCTTCTCAAAATATATTGATCTGTGCAGAGGCGTCTTATTCTTGTCAAGATACTCTACAAAAGAGACTATGCCTCCATCATATTTGAACTCATGTTTTTTTCCTGTTTTCTTGTCTGATATATTGATTATCAGGCCTTTGTTCAGGAAAGCAAGCTCTCTAAGCCTTGAGCTCAATGTATCAAAATGGAATTCAGTTGTATCAAATATCTCTTCATCAGGCATGAAAGTTATGGTTGTTCCTGTCCCCTCTGTATCCCCTATCTTCTTAAGTTTAGTTTCAGGCTTGCCTCCTGCATATTCCTGCCTGTATATCTTTCCGTCTCTTTTTATCTCTATTGTAAGCTTTTTCGAAAGAGCATTTGCCACAGAGATACCGACTCCGTGAAGTCCTCCGCTTACCTTGTAGACCCCTTTTCCAAATTTTCCGCCAGCATGCAGCTTAGTCATGACAACCTGTACAGCAGGCATATTGAACTTAGAATGCATGTCAACAGGGATACCTCTTCCGTTATCTATTATAGTGACACTCCCATCTTTATTGAGGATTATATCTATCTTTGTGCAAAATCCAGCCAAAGCTTCATCTATACTATTGTCAACTGCCTCATAGACAAGATGGTGCAGGCCCCTTATGCTGGTGCTGCCTATATACATGCCCGGCCTTTTCCTTACAGCATCCAATCCGCCAAGAACCTGGATCTGTTTTGCTCCATATTCGCCTTTTTTCTCTTCTGTCATCTTAAGGAATTTAGTCTAATCTATTTTCATATTGGTCAAAAATCTTAGAAAGTTTCCAACCCCATCACAGATTACAGAATAAGAGGTTATTTATAAAGGTTTCGATTGAATATTAAGGGTAGAAGCGCTCTGATGACTAAATTCCAGCATCTCACAGTTCCAATAGAAAGTCTCGAACAACAGTGAGACCATTTTCTATTGTATATTCATAGTAGAAGCTTTCTGATGACTAAATTAAGGCATTTAATTAAGATGATAAACACCTTTTAAAAGATAAACAAATTTGAATTGTATATAAATTTAACTAAATGCATTTTATGGAATCTACTGAGACTACACTTAAATAGAATTAAATGACCTTATCTAACCTACTCTGCTGATTAGCCAACTATGTATCTAGTAATCAACCTGCATCAATATACATAAACGGATCAAACTTCATCTGCGGCAATGACACTTTGACTGTATTGCCTTCATTGTCTATAAAATCTACCTCTTCCATGTTGTTTATCAAAGCCTCTCTTAGCTTGTTCATGATCTCATAATCTGATATATTACAATCTCCCAGTCCGAAAAGCTCTTTTACAGACATTTTTCACCCCCCTATGTGCTGTTCATTATCAGGTCCAGCTCAAACCTAGACAGCTTTTTCCTGTTCAGCAGATCCTCTGCTTTGATATTATGGCTTCTTCTCAGCTGTTTTATCAGCCTGATCTCATCTTCCATAAAGAAGTCCATCTTTATCCAGCCTCTTCATACCCCCTCATGAATGCTTCTTCTTCTGCTGATATCTCTCCGTCCTCCAGAAGCAGCTCTCTGCTGTCTTCAGCGTATACGTCTTCATTTTCTAACAACTCTTCTGCTATTTTGTCTGTTATTTTTTTCATTTTCCCACACCCCCTGCGGTTTTGTAGCTATACAACATATTATAGAAACCTTTAAATATATATACCTTTTCCATATACTATATATATCTAAAAGAAGATATATGCTTAACCGTACAATTTACGGATAAATATACAATATAACCGCAATCGGGGTGGAAAAAGATGGAATTCAGAAAATTGATAAGCTTTGGAAAGACTTCATTTGTAATGTCAATCCCTAAAAGCTGGGTTACTAAAAATAACCTCAAGAAAGGCGATCTGATAGCTTTGGAGGAGATAAAAAACGACTTGATATTGTCTCCTAAACTAGATAAGCCAAGATTTGCTCCAAAAGAGATAACTATCTCTATAAACAAAAAGGATCCTGACCAGATAAAAAGAGAACTTATACCCGCGTATATAAATAATAACAATACTATAATCCTCGTGGGGGACGAACTTAAAAACAGGGCAAAAGAAGTCAGAGATATCCTCCATAATCTGATGGCTCTTGAGATAGTAGAACAGACATCCTCTAAGATCGTAGCAAAAGATTTCCTTAACATGGAAAAGATATCGATTTCTGACCAGATAAGGAGGATGGATATCATAACAAGAGACATGATGTCTGATTCTGTAGCGACTTTTAAAGAAGACAAGTATAAGAATATAGAGCACAGGGATGAGGATATAAACAGGATATATTATCTTATCTTCCGGGCATTCAAGGCAGCAATAGAAAACAGCGAGATAACAAAAGCATATGGCATGGAAACAGAAGAACTGTATAACTCTATGAGGATAGCTGAATATATAGAGAAAATAGCTGATGAGACGAAGAGGATAGCTAGATATCTAAGAAAATCAAAGCTATCAAAGAAAAAACAAGACCAGCTTATCTCAATCTACAAAGAGATAAATCGTCTTTTCCTTGACACTATGAAATCATATCATACACAGAACAAGAAGCTTGCATATGAGTCTGCCTCGAGAAAGAAAAGCATAGTAGATAGATGCGATGAGTATTATGAGGAGAATTGGAAAGAGAGATACATCCCAAATATAATTGAAAAGATGAAGATGATGACTGTGGATATACACAATATCGGCAGAGTAATATACACGTAATTGTTCATATAGTAATCACTGGTTAATGATAAAAAATAGAAAACTTTATAAATGATGTTTCTTGATTAACTAACATAGTTGGAGCTATCTGGCACAAAATGAACCAAAAAGAATTTAGAAGAGAGGGAATAACAAATGATTATCTTTCTGAATTATTTGGAAAGCCGATAAGCAAGTATAGGGTAAACCCTGTTAAAAAAGGTTCTTTAGTGAGAGCAGAATTATACGAATTCGAGATTTTCCCTAAAAAAGAAGAACCCTTTAAGATATTTGCAAAAGACTTCTGGCCAGGCAGAGACGTTTCAGGAGAATTGGAGCGGGACAATGATCTTGATATGAACGAGGTTTTTTTCCTTCAGTTTGGCAATGAACATGACTTATTCACACCAAGATATTTCGGGCACATGAAACATGAAGGTGGGGACAAAAAAGAAAGGACTTTGCTTATGATGGAGAAATTTGACATGTCTCTTGAAGACAAGCTCAGGGATCTCCATGTTAAAAGGGAAAAAACTGAAGATATGGATGAAAAAGAAAATATAAAAAAGGAATCTCTGGACTATGTAAAAAGGGCTATCGATGTTATTCTCTACAACAACAATGTAGCTTCAGAAAATTACAGGACGAGCGACCCTTTCAAAGGCACAACAGTATATGAATATGATAAAGAAACATTCAGGAAATATGTGAATAACTTTATACGTGAGCTTGTATCTTTCAAATATCCAGGGACAAAAGAAAGTTCTGGGTGGTTTATAGAATATAAGTTCAGCTTCATGATGCGTGAGCTTGAAGAAAATATAGTCAATAAGCTGGGAAGCGATACAAAAAACAGAGACATAGTTAATTTTGATCCAAACCCTGGAAATATCCTGCTTAAAGACAAAACGCCGGGTAAATATGATCCTGACAAGCTCCTGGCTGTCCGAGAAAATCCCAAAGAGGACAGCACATACAATCTGTTATCTGTAACTGATAATAATAAGATCGGCAGAGGGCCTGAGGCTATGATAGCTATATTGCTGTCTCACCCATCTGTAAGGATGTTGATGGATAAAGAAAATATAAACGGGCTAAAAGACCATGCATTTTCTCAGATGTACAAATTAAAGACAAAAAAGATATCTACAATAGATGAGATAGATCCTTCAGAGAGAAAGAGGTTTGACGAAGAGTTCGCTTCAGCCCTTAGATATTCCCACCTTAGAAATATAAAATTTGTAGCAGGACTTAACAATTCTCTTGCTGAAAAAGCAAAAGATTTTCAAAAGAGGAACCCCCTTTACAACTCTAAAAATTTCATCAATTCAAATATAGATTATTTTTGCGAGATAGATCAGGATAAAAAATATTTTGAAGTCACAAATCGCGCACTTGATGCTCTTAAATTGTAAACCCTAGGTTGATAATATGGCATATGACCTGCATATACACATTACATATTCGAAACACGCATATAAGACTCCTTCTGAAGCTGTAAAAGAAGCTGTTGATAAGGGTCTTGAAGGAATAGCTATAACTGATCACGATACTGCAAAAGGAGTAAAAGAAGCTGCTGAAGAAGCAAAAAGGCATAAGGGATTTGAGGTTATACCGGGGGGAGAGTTCAGCTTCA
>CAYXHN010000070.1:0-6254 GCA_964464955.1 uncultured Methanosarcinales archaeon | reverse complement strand
TCTATAAGTGTGCTCACTATGTTCGCACACACTATAGCGCTGAAGCAGAGCAGATGAGTTCTAAGTTGATTTTAGCTGGTGCTAATTTGAGTTTAATTGATTGTTAAGTTGGCTTAGCTGAATGCTCAGTTAGTTTGACTGAGATTGCAGCCGGTTAAAAACAGGGCTAGAGCCCTGCTTAGCTGCGGAGTGAGGTTGTGCACGAACAGCGAAGCTGTGAGTGCCATAAATAGGATTGAATTTTTATCTGCTATTTAGAAAGGTTAAAGAATTGAGTGCCATAAAAAGTATTGAAATTTAGTTTGCTATTTAGAAATATTAAAAAATTGAGTGCTATGGGTTGGAAATTCTGATCTTAACATCGGAATTCCTGTTAAGTTCCCTGGGGAGCGAAGCAAAGCAAGTATTTTTACTGCCGAAAATCGCACTGGCACTGTAGTTCACTAATAGATTTATCAATACTTCGTAGAAGACTAAAATTTGAGATGGAGAGTTGCAAAGTATTTTTAGTAATATATTTAAATAACGATGTTTTATATAGTCGTATGAACAAGATTATTTACTTGCTGGTATTTTTACTGTTCATACCAGCAGTTTTAGGTATAGAAACACATGATATCACTTATACTATCGATAATGATATCGTTAAGGTACAGCATATTCTGGAAACAGATGAATCTTTGGAATTGCTTGTCCCGGAAGATGCATATAATTTTAAGGTTATAGTTGATAAAAAAGCCTCTGATTTTACGTTATCACGAACAGATGGGCATAAACAAATTTCTGTACCTCTTTCTACAGGTTCACATAAAATTGAAGTTTCCTATTTAACTGCATCATATTTAGAAAAAGGAAAGTACGCCTATTTTGTAGGTTCATTTCAAACAACCCAACCTACAGATAAACTTTCAATTTATTTGGAAATGCCTGAAGAGGGACTCTTAGCAAGGCCGCTGAATGCTCTTAATCCACCTGTAAACCCATATCCTGCTTCTGTTGAAACTACTGGAAGGCAGATTACAATTAAATGGGCTGAAGAAGATGTAAATGCTGATGATGTTTTTTCCATGTTCGTAGTGTATGAAGAAGAAAGAGGAATTATCTGGCTTGCTGTTATTGGGATTGTTGTAATTTTGATTATTGGGGCTGTGTTTTACTCGTATACTAAAAATAAAAAGACTATGCCACTTAAAGAAAAAGCATTTTCTCACCTGCTTGAATCTGAGCAGGCTATTGTCAATGCTTTATTGAAAGCAAAAGATCATTCTATGTGGCAGAAGGAGTTGCAGATAGCAGCAGGGTTTACTAAGTCAAAGTTGAGCAGAACAATACGAAATATGGAGCAAAGAGGTCTGGTCAAGAAGATACCATATGGATCAACGAACAAGATTATGCTGATTGTAAAGAAAGAGCCTGAAAAATAGCTTGTTCTATGGTTGTTGCATACTGTTGCAGAGTGTTTCGGCTATATTTATTATACTTACTACACTTTATAAGATGTATGAGCAGAAAGCTCTGGAGGTAAAAAAATGAAATATATAAAAAATATGGTAACCATTTTGGCTGTTTTGGTCTTAATGGCAGTGCCTGTATTAGCTCAACCAGAGTTGCCTGATCCAGGAATAACACCTGACAGTCCATTTTATTTTATGGACAGGTTGTTTGATGTATTCCAATCTGCTGAATCACGGGCAGATGAAAGGGCATCTGAAATGGTAGCTATGGCACAAACAGCAAATGCAAAAGGCTTGGAAAAAGCCAAAGCAGGCTATGAAAAAGCCATGGGAAAAAGACAGCAAGAAGCTGAAGAAGATGAAAACGTAGCTGAAGAAGTTGCAAGGCAATCAAGTAACCACTTGTCTGTTTTGGCACGTGTAAGGGAACAAGTTCCTGAACAAGCAAAAGCAGGGATTGATAGAGCACTTAATGAAAGTGCAAAAGGACGTGAAAATGCATTGGCTGCATTAGAGCGACAAAATCCTAATCGGGCTGGTGCAGTTGCAGAAGCAACATTGCAGGAAGTCATTGCTAATGCGCCAGAAGCAGCACAAGCAGGATTGCAACGTGCTATGGAAGCTGTACAGAGGAGAGGCCCTTCTGCTGAAGATGAAGTAGATGAAGAAGAGGATGCAGAAGAACAAGAGGCAGAAGCACGTGAAGACGCTGAAGAAAGGGAAGCAGAAGCCAGGGAAGAAGCTGGTGAAGCTGGAGCTCCAACAGAAGAAGAAACAGAAGCACGTGAAGAAGGCGCTGAAGCAGAACAAGAAGCAGGAGAACAAGCTGGTGAAGCTGGAGCATCTACAACTGACGTGCCCTCAGGGACTCCTGGAGGAAAATCATAAATTTTTCTTTTTTTTCTTTTTTTAGCAACTCGCCATATCTATCGATTAGTGAGTTTGGGAGAAAGAAGTGAACCATAGTGGGAAGACTGCAAGTCGACCGACCGAAGAAACAATAATTTCCAAGGGCGTTCTTTCAAATGAGCGAATGCGACATCCTTAAAAAGTGAAACTTTTTGGGACACAACAAAAACTAATGTTTTTGTGTGCAAAAAATACTTTATATTTTTACGCACCAGAAATCTTAGATTTCTTATTACATCAAGAACAAGAAGCAGGGGCGACATCTTAGAAACGTTAATAAATTTTTAATTCTATTTAAGGCAGGCTTTCAAATATGCGGATAAAAGCCTGACTTAGGGATAATATTGAACTAAAATCAGAGAAATCAACTAATAAGATAATCTTATAAATCTTTTTCAGTTAAATATTTAAGGCTTTCGCAAAAGAGAATAAAAATAGAAAGCTTTATAAATGAATTCTCTATATCATATATAAATATATTGTAATTCCCGGTTAATAGGGGTGGTGGGACAATAATAAAAGGTTAAGTATGATATTACTTAAACCTATGCGAGGATGAAAATATGCCTGAATTGATAAAGAAATGTCCAGAATGTGCTGGAATAAATTTATTCTGGAATAGAGAAAAAGGGGAAGTTGTCTGCAAAGACTGCGGATTAGTTATAGAAGATAAGATGGTTGATTTTAGCCAGGAATGGCGTGAGTTTGATTCTGACGGAGCTGAAAAAAAGAGAAGGACAGGGGCTCCTATGACTTATACACAGTTTGACCAGGGGCTTGGAACAGAGGTAGGCCAGAGCGGAGACCTTTTCAAGCTTGGATCAAAAGACAGGAACAAATTCTTCAGATTAAGAAAATGGCAGTACAGGATATCTACTGCTATAGAGAGAAACTTAAAGCTTGCTTTGGCTGAGCTGAAAAGGGTAAGTTCATACTTAAACCTGCCTAAATCAGTTGAAGAAGAATCTGCAAGGATATATACTTTAGCTGGACAGAGAGGACTAGTTAGAGGAAGAAGCATGGAATCTGTTGTTTCCGGAGCATTGTATGCTGCATGCAGGAGACATGATGTTCCAAGGACTTTAGATGAGCTTTCTGAGGCTTCCGGGATAGAGAAGAAAGAGATAGGAAGGACCTATAGGTTTGTTGCCCGCGAATTAGGGATAACAATACTGCCTTCAAATCCAGCTGATTATATAGCAAGGTTTGCTTCTGCTTTGAAATTAAGTCCTGAATCCCAGTCAAGGAGCATAGAGATATTAGAGGATGCTCAAAAGTCTGAGCTGACTTCAGGAAGAGGGCCTACTGGAATCGCAGCTGCTGCCTTGTATGTTTCTGCATTGCTTCACGGAGAGAAAAGAACTCAAAGAGAAGTTGCAGATGTAGCTGGAGTTACTGAAGTTACGATAAGGAACAGATACAAAGAGCTTCTTGACAAGCTTGACCTTGAAAAAGAGGTCAAGAAGACAAAGAAGAAAAAGTAATTCTTTTTTTATTTTCTTTTTTAGTGATTTTTTTAAAAAGCAATTGATTTATTTTTATATATTACTAATATAAACTATAATTAGATGTTTTTATTGGACCTTTTAGTAATATTTTTAAAAGGCAAATGACTTCTTTCTTGATATTATAATAAATGAGGTGTTTATATATGAAAAGATCGATATTAATGATTGCAATGTTAATTATTATGGGCAGTCTTGCTTCTGGGGTATGTTATGACTTATCTGATTATGATGATATAATATATGTAGATGGAGATAATGGAGATGATTCTTCAGGAGATGGAACAGAGAATAATCCTTATAAATCTGTTGAAAAGGCAGTTTCAGTAACAGGAAATAATGATGCTGTTTTTCTTAAGGGGCATGACTCAGATTCTGGGGATGTGTCTATCGAGGGAGGAACACTTAATCTTATAGGTGATTACCTAGAATATGGTTCTAAATTCACAGGTCAAATCCATGGATCAAGTTCAAATTATGGGACATTAAATGTTTATAATGTTTATCTTGAACAGCTTTCTTCTGGATCTTGGGATGAACTGCTCTTTTACCTGAATGCAGATCTTCACAATTGTGTATTTAAGGATTATTCTGGATATAGTAATGTATACGGTACATATGATTTCTATAATACATTCATAATCGATATCGGTTCAATATACAGCTCTACTGATCTGATAGATTGTGCAACAGCAGAAAGCTATTCTTATGATGATGAATTTAATCTGGGCGGTACAGATTGGATAGATGCTGGCTCTGGAACTGATCTGGATGGAAGCCCTGCAGATCTTGGAGTTTATGGGGGAGCTTGTGACTGGGATTATACAGAAGATTCTGTTTGCGGAGACGGGAATTTAAGTTTAGATGAAGAATGCGATGATGGCAATACTGCAGACGGAGACGGCTGTAATGCCAGCTGCAATGTTGAAGACGGATATTATTGTGAAGGCGAGCCAAGCTTATGTTTTATACCAGAACTAGATGATTATCTTTTAAGCTATTATGGCTTCGATCAGGACACAGAGACTATAGCTTATGATCCTATCAATGACAATCATGGAAGGTGCAAGTTCCAGTTTGACCTAAGGGAACACAAGTACAGCTCCACCAGAAATCCAAAGACAGAGTTCAGCAAAGAAAGCGGTGCTTTGAAAGTAGTTTCACTTGGTGATAGTGTTGCTGGAGCAGGCCATATCTTCCAGACTTTTGAAAGGGAATATCTGCAGGGAAAGACTATAAAGATAGACTGGAGTACAAAAGGCGGGAGTTACAATAACATGGGAGAATTCAAAGCCAGGATATATGACGGCGCATATAACAAGACAAGTTCAACTGACTTTCCTGATCAGCAGGATATAGCTGAAAAAGGGGGAGGTCTCTTACAAGTTATAGAAGATATAACAGCCTCAAGCTCTAGACATATCTCCAGTGCGAAAATCAATCTCAGGAATTCTACTGAAGATCAGGTAACACTGATGGTGAGTATGTATGATGAAGGAGATTGGACATCAGCTTGGACAGAAATGTACATATATTCTATAGAGATCCTGGAAGACGATGTTATTGCAAAAGAAGCAGACCTAACTGGAGACATAAGTATGGATTATGTTTCTTACGCGGACAGAGGAACAATAGGAACTATGCAGTGTCCTGAATTCAAGGCAACAGGCGGATTTGATTCAGACGGAGCTGTAGATTTTGATGGTATTGACGATAATGTACTGCTTGAAAGCGATACACTCGGAACTGAAGCAGATTCTTTATGTATGTGGATTTATCCTACTGGATGGGGAGAGAACGGTTACGGCAGGATAGTTGATAACGGCAGATTCATAGTTAATCTAAATCAGGACAATAATTATCTTC
Source organism: uncultured Methanosarcinales archaeon (assembly GCA_964464955.1). GTDB lineage: Archaea > Nanobdellota > Nanobdellia > Woesearchaeales > WJKL01 > WJJM01. The sequence goes on along the minus strand of CAYXHN010000070.1, from coordinate 520 downwards.
AGTTCAGCTCTGATGGGGCATCAAACAGCTCATATTCTGCAGCAAACTCAATAAGTCTTAATACATGGCAGTATGTTTGTATTGCAAGAGATGCTGCAGGCACTTCAAATATATACATAAACGGAGCATTAAGCGGAAGTTCTGATCAGGATTCAGGTTCTCCTTTGGATGGCACTTCTGTTGTATATTTTGGGGACAGGAGTGCAGGAGAGAGGGCTTTCCAGGGAAAGATAGATGAGATTGCGGTTTATGAAAGGGAAATTTCTGTTTCAGATGTTTCTGATCTGTATAATGGAGGAGAAGGATACAAATCTATTTCTTATTCAATTACAGAGCCAGATTCTTGGAATGGTTTTGATCTTTATCATATAAACGGAACATTGGTAGGAAAAAATACGTCCGAAACAGTATTGAATATAAACAAAGGATCTGACAAGAAAGTAGAATTCAAGATAATTGATGATATTAATAAAATAGGTTCCTAAGTCCCAGCTTTAGCTTCTGTTTTAACTGTGGGATA
>CAYXHN010000069.1:0-6262 GCA_964464955.1 uncultured Methanosarcinales archaeon | reverse complement strand
TAAAGACCCCCTAATTTATTAGGGGGATAGCCGATTTTCCAGAATAAATGTTATTTTTGCACTGTTAGGCCATCTTTCAGGAAATAACAACACGCCGGAGTCTGCTAAAGAGACTTTTGAAACTCTTGTAAAAAGAAAGATAGACCACTCTGTATGTTCAAGAGATGATGAATCCGGCAAGTGGGAGATTTAGCCAAACTTTTTAAATACATTTTTCTTAGGCATATCATGGAAGTAGGGGAATTGCCTTTGGATTTTATGCACAAAGAATATAGCGAGCCAAGACAAAGGATACTTGATCAGCTTGAAGAGAGATGCATCACAGATTACATCTTTAGTATGCATTGTTCTCCTGAGGATACAGCAGATGCTTTTGACGGGGCTTTTACAGGATACCATATTTTTGAGCATATGAGTGAAGGCAGTGAAAAGGAAGATCAGCTGGTTGAGATTCTCGGATGGTATGAGAATTTTCATAAAAATCTTAACAGCCCTTTTTATGGCGGCCTTAGGAAAACACTGGGGTCTTATAGTGCAGAGGGATTATATGAAGAAGCTGTTGATCTTATAATCGACAGGAAAGGAAAACTTTGAAAATATTTTTAAACCAATAAAGAAATATGAATATATGCTTCCACATAAACATTTTTTGATTGCAGAGATTATTATACTTATTATAGGTTTGTTTTTTCCATTAAGCTTTATCGGATTAGTCAAATGGGTATTAATCGGAGGGCTTTTTGCTGTATTGATAGATATAGATTCTGCAATTCTTTCTTTTTTCTCTAAGGAACTCAAGAATTACAGGAATGTTTTTAAGAAATATGATGAATTCATGAATTTATTGGTCAGGACAGGCCTGATAAAACTGCTAGTACTGACGCATCTTTTGATATCTGCTGTATTTATATTGGGCTCTTATCTGTATTTTGATATTTATCTTATCCCTATATCGGCAGGGGTGATATCCCATCTGATAAGTGACATGTGGGAATTAAGAAAATTCATTTTCTAATACATAATACGGTAGCTTTATTTTGGTCTTTTTGTTGTACTCTTTAATTATCTTTTTAATCTGATCAGAGTTATAATATATCCTGTCTTCTTTTTTGTTTTTTGTATCTATTCCAGCTTTTTCTCTTGAATCAGCCAGATCGAATAATGATGCGTAGTGCCCTTTTTTGCTGTAGATATTGACTATTTCATCGAGTGTAAAACATTTCATTAGGATAAGGAAAACATCTGTTTCTTTTAAAGCTTATCAAAAGAAAAATTATATAAATGAACAGATTTTCATTAATGGTATGGAGATCGATGACGAGCTTATAACTAATGTAGCTTCTTTGGCAAGGCTTGAGCTGAATGATTCCGAGAAGAAAAAGTTTGCAGAAGATTTTAAAGAGATATTGAAGGCTTTTTCTGAGCTGGACAAAGCGGATATAAAAGGTGTTAAGCTGAGCGTGCAGCCAATAGATATAAAAAATTCCATGAGAGATGATCTTAAGGAAGAAAGCCTCAGCCAGGAAGATGCTTTGAAGAATGCAAAACATAAGAAAGACGGTTATTTCAAAGGGCCGAGGGCTGTTTAAAAAAGCAGATCAAGAATGAAAAAAACAAGAAAAAGGAGAGGCATATCATCTAGCGACCATATCAGGCATCATAGGTATCAGTAATATTATTGATCGCGTTGGGTGCCATCTAAATGAATAAAAATCTTTCAATCGATAAAAAATGAACACATTAGAATTTATACAAAAGATAAGGGGAGGAGAGATCGATCCTGTTGAGAATATCTCTAAGGTCATGGAGGAGGTTTCTAAGATAAACCAAGAATACAATTATTTTAATATCCTTGCAGATGATGCTGAAAAGCAGGCAAAGAATATCAACATCAAAGGAAAGCTGGCAGGTCTTCCTGTCTCTGTCAAGGACTGTATCTGCGTAAAAGGGATGGAATCAAGAGCCGGAAGCAAGATCCTTTCCGGATATAAACCTGTTTTTGACGCCACTGTCGTGAAAAAAATCAGAGACGAGGGCGGAATAATCATAGGAAAAACTTCTCAGGATGAGTTTGGATTTGGCAGTTTCAGCTCAAATATGGGCATAGGGTTTGATGCTCCATTGAATCCTGTTGATAAGAAAAGGGCATGCGGAGGTTCAAGCGGAGGCAGCGGCGGGATAACTGCAAAGATGTCTTTTCCCCATATAAGCCTGGGCGAATCAACAGGGGGGAGTATAGTCTCTCCTGCTTCTTTTTGCGGAATAACCGGATTATGCCCTACATATGGACGAGTTTCCAGATACGGGCTTATAGATTATGGAAACAGCCTGGATAAGATAGGCCCTATGTCAAAGAGTCTTTCAGATGCTGCGCTTATGCTGGAAACCATATCTGGATTTGACAAAAATGAATCTACAAGCATCGATAAGCCGGTCGATGCATATACTGATAATCTTCAGAAAGACATCAGAGGCATGAGAATAGGTGTAATCAAAGAAGCATTTGGGCAGGGTGTTGAAGGCGAAGTCAGTGAAAAGGTAAAAGATGCTATAAGCCGGCTGGAGAGTGCGGGCGCAAAGATAGAAGAAGTATCTTTGCCTCTTACGATGAAATATGGAATCTCTGCTTATTATCTCATCTCTATGAGCGAAGCAAGCACTAACCTTGCAAAATACTGCGGGATGAGATATGGGAAAACAGAAGAGCTGAAAGACGGATTTAACAAGTATTTTTCAAAAGTGAGAAGCAGCAATCTTGGAGAAGAAGCAAAGCGGAGGATAATGCTGGGAACTTTTGCAAGGATGGCAGGATATAGGGATGCTTATTATATCAGGGCACTGAAAGTTAGAAGCAAGATAATAGAGGAGTATAAGAGGACTTTCAAAAAATTTGATCTGCTGGCAAGCCCTACTATGCCTGTCGTAGCACCTAAATTTTCAGATATAGAAAAATTAAGCCCTTTGCAGCAGTATATGATGGATGTCCTGACTGTGGGGCCGAATATTGCGGGACTGCCGCATCTTAGTGTAAATGCAGGAAAATCAAAAGGGATGCCTGTGGGTATGATGCTGATCGGAGACCATCTTGAAGAGAAGAAGCTTGTGCAGGCAGGGGGCAGTATAGAATGAACTATGAAAAATATCTTTTGCTCAACGGAAAGAAGATTGTCATTTTTTTAGGCGCATTTATTCTTGCTCTATTGATACACAACTTTTTTTATGCTATAACTGGGATTGAAGAAGCTGTTTTCTTTTTACTGGCTACTGTTATCATCCCAATTTCTTTTATGGCTTCAATATTATATACAATATTTCACCATGTCAGGGGGAAGAGATGACTGTAAAAAAATTCACATCAGATGTTGTCATAGGGCTGGAGATACATGCTGAGATAGATACAGATACAAAGCTTTTTTGCGGCTGCAGCAGGAAAGCTGAAGAAAATGAAGAGCCTAATTCAAGGGTCTGTGAAGTCTGCTTAGGGATGCCTGGGAGCAAGCCTGTTGTGAACAAAAAAGCTGTGGAATATGCTATCAAATTATGTCTTGCTTTAGGATGCAGGATAAATCCTGAACTTATATTTTCAAGAAAATCATATTTCTATCCTGATATGGCCAAGAATTATCAGATCAGCCAGTATGAGGTTCCGTTGGGAGAAAAAGGCAGACTATCCCTGTCTACTGGAAAGCCTATAGGAATAACAAGAGTTCATATGGAAGAGGATCCTGCTGCTCTTATCCATCCTGCAGGGATGAGAGAAAGCAGCCATGTCTTGGTCGATTATAACCGGTCAGGGGATCCACTTGTCGAGATAGTCACTGAGCCTGATATGGGTGGTGCGGAAGAGGCAAGAGACTTCATGAAGCAGCTTATCTCTGTCCTAGAATATCTTGAGATATTTGATATAGACACAGGAATAATCAAGGCTGATGCAAACATATCTATCAAAGATACAGACTATACCCGGGTAGAGATAAAGAATATAACTGGTTTTAAGGAGATAGAGAAAGCATTAAAATATGAGATTGCAAGGCAGAAAGAATTTGAAGACGAAGTTGTCCAGGAAACAAGAGCATGGGATTCAGAGAAAGCTATGACCTTTTCATTGAGGAAAAAAGAAGTTGAAGAAGAATATGGATATATAATAGATCCTGATCTGACTGTTATTGGGATCACTAAAGAATGGACAGAAGAACTTAAGAAAGACATGCCTGAGCTGGCTCAGCAAAAAGCAGAGAAATTTTCTAAAGAATATAAACTGGATGCTAAGGATGCTCAGATACTTGCTGCAGACCGGCTCCTGGCCGAACTATTTGAGAAAGTAGCTGAAGAAGTGGACCCTGTACTTGCCGCAAGGTGGTTAAGAAGAGAACTGATGAGGGTTCTTCATTACAACAAGAAAGAAGTCAAAGACTTGGTTGCTGATGAGAAGCATATGATCGAACTGCTGAAGATGGTAGAGGGAAATGATATCACTGACGCCACTGCAAAAGAGATATTAGAGAAGCTTGTGGAGAAACCTTTCTCTCCAAAGCAGTATGTTGCAAAGACAGGAGCCAAGAAGATAGCAGATACGAAACAGATAGAAGAATTCTGCGAGGAAGCTATAAAAGAGAACCCTAAGGCTGTGGAAGATTATAATGCAGGAGAAGAAAAAGCGATACAGTTTATAGTTGGGCAGGTCATGAGAAAGAGCAGAGGCCAGGCTGATCCGAAGAAAGTGAATGAGATAATAAAAGAAAAAATCGAATGATCAGGTTTATCTTTTAAGATGAGCCTGCTTTATGTTTTCCAACTCCAGCGCTCTTTTTTCAAGCACTAAAATATATTTATTTAACGGGTCTATCGAAGAAGTTTCATGAAGGTCATTGATGATCTTATTTTTCAGATAATAGCATATGTCTATAATGTATGAAGGCATATTTTTTTCTTTGACATCTATTCCCTGTACAAGCATTATCTTCTTGTATAATCTTAGGTATAACTGCAGCTTTGCGATAAGATATCCGAGTTCTTTGTCAAGGCTTTTTTTAATCTTAATCAGTCTGTTTATCTCTGGACGATCAAGACTTTCCATAGTGGAAGATATCTTTTTAAGAAATTCTTTATTTTTTTCAAATATTCTTTTAATCTCCTCTACATTCAATACTATCTCTTCTTTTAAGGTCATAGGAATATTATAGCCTAATAACTATTTAAATCTTTTTAATACCTTATAGAAAAAGTCGTGAATTCTCCTGTCGGTTCTTTGGCCTTTGAATCTACCTTTGAAATCTCTGCTGACGGAGGACCATCACTGCACCAGGATTTCAATTCCCTGAGTTTTGATTCTTCTCCTTCTGCAACTATTTCTACTGAGCCGTCTGGATTATTTCTTACCCAGCCGGCCAATCCCAGAGATATAGCTTTCTTCCGGGTGTTTGTCCTGAAAAAAACGCCCTGGACATTTCCTTTGATCATCAGATGCATCCTCTTTTTCATCATGCAGCCTTATTGTTATTTTCTGAACTTTTTATGCTGTCGATAACAGCAGTTAATGCATCAGCAAGATATTTCAGGCTGATAGATATATTTGACCTGATCGCAGCCAGGTCTCCATATTCTCTTATAGCTTTTCGAGGATCATCTGTTACACTGTCTGCTATCGCAAGCAGGTTTATCGTCTGGATGGAAGCTTTATTTAGGAGATGCACATTTTTCCATCTTACTGAGTGATAAAATGCTCTTTTAAGCCCTCTGCAAAAATTTTTCATAGTACTTATCTCTGCAGGAGTCTTTTCCACCAATCTTCTTAGGTCTCTGACATATTTTACTAATACGCTGATATCTATCTCTCTTATCTTTTTTTCTTCTATGTGCTTATTTATCTTTGCAATAGCGTCCCTTATATGCCTTATCTCCAATCCTCTTTTTATATTTTCAAACATAAATGCCTCTTTTTGGTCAATCTATGTTTTCAAGGTATAAATATCTTTCTTTTTAGATATTCTCATGTATAGTACCGAAACTACGTAACATGAACCTATATACTCCAGTATAGAAATTCTAGCTGATTCTTTTTAAAGAATTTATAAAAAAGTAAAAACCCATCATTCTGCAAAAATGTTACCTAATAACGTGGCAACCAACTTTTTCTTGACGATAAAACCTATAGTCACGAAACTACGTAACAGCCACAAAATTACGTAACATTTTTGCTTGTTTTTAATGGTATATAAAGTATAAAACCTGCTAGTTTAATATACTAGCAGGCTTGTTGTTT
>CAYXHN010000068.1:0-6330 GCA_964464955.1 uncultured Methanosarcinales archaeon | reverse complement strand
CTATAGTTCGAACCAAATGCTCAAATTGGTTCGATTATAGATTAGGATTGAAGATCCCGATCGCAAAGCAGATTTACTGATTTAGAGATCAGGATTGAGAAATCATTATAGCAAAGCAACTTGTTAAATTAGAATTAGGATTGAAACTCCTCATGATAAACATTGAGATCAAAGCCCTAATAATCCGATTATCTTTCCTGTAATAAAAACCTCTGTAAATGCAGCGACAGCAAGAACTATCAAAGCAACAAAGAACATGAACAATGCATCCTCTAATATCCTGTTAAATCTTTTACTGCCAAACTTTTCCACAAACATGGCCTTGCTCACTATCCCTCCCGAGATAGCAGCAAGAAAATATCCTCCTGCTTCAGTCATAAGGTGAGGGAAAACAGCCAGCAATGTAAGTCCGAAATACACAAAAGGATTATGTCCTGAAGCTATCGCTCCTTCCCTGGCTATAGCCCCGAATATGACACCCCATACAGATGCGTTCCATGTTATTATGAATATTGCCCCTGACCCATATATGAATGAGGCAAGAAGGCAAAAAACAAGTACTTTGAGGTTGTTAGAGAATATCCCTGCTAAACTTCCGCTTCCTGCGGCCCTTCCTGCAACTCCCAATATATTTATCTGCTGCTCAAACACCTTGCTTGTAGCTATAGACGGCCAGACAACAGAAAAGAAGGAGAAAGCGAGCATTATCCCTAGAAACAGGAACGCATACACCTTGAATATGTCTTTATGGTTCTTCAGAATATCTGTAAGCTCAAAACTTTTTTCTTTTGCAGCCTGGCCTGCTTCTATATTTATCAGCTTGTTCAAAGAAGGAAGGATTATCAGGGCTGTAAAAGCTATAGAAGCCATCCCAGGATTTTCAGGGAAAAGCAGCATCGCAGAGAATATCCCAAGTATGCTGTAACTAAACCCCATAAGAAAACTATATCTTGCCTTCTTCTCTATCCACCTTGCAGAGTAAAGCTTCTCCAGCACCATCTTTTGACATAGATAATTATTGAAGTTTATAAATATTGCCTTCGTCTTATAGAGATGGTTTCATCTGCACATCAGAAATATCTTTGCAGGGATAGAAAAAGAACACAGTTGTGATCCAACTCATGCTGCTTTGAGACAGAAAACTTTCTTTATAGATTACCTGATGGAAAATTTCCCCAGAATTTTACTGGCTAAACTCTTCAGCCAATATAGCTTGTCTCTTTGCCGAACTTGTTCTTGACCTTGTTTATAGCTGTTGTCTTGGAGACGTCAGTAAGCTCTTCTGTCTTCTTCATCATATCTTCTTCAAGCTTCTTTATCTCCTTGTCAAGATCTTTAAGGTCTATGTCGAGACCCATCTTCATGTTGATGATCTTCAGTATCTCTCTTGCTCCTTTCACTCCAAGATACATAGGATGGCCAAATGTCTCAGAAAGCAGGCTTATTGCAGGAATATCTTCTTTTCCAGCCAATCCAAGCAATAACCCGGAAACTCCTACTATGGGCCCTACAACTCCGTTAAGAGAATTGCTGGCCTTTGTCCCTTCGCAATATTCTTTGATCATCTTCTTGTCATTCCCTGTACAATAGACTTTCGGCTTTTTGGGTATATCCTGAAGACCTATGCCTCCAAGGGTTATTATCTTTTTTCCTTTCAATCTCTTGAATATCTTAAGAAGCTCTTCACAGAACTCGTAGCAGGACACCTCGTCTATCGGCTGGACATCCCCTGCAAGAAGCAGTATGTCTTTGCCTTTGAACTTAGCATGATACATCTCTATCTTCGGCAGCTCTACAAGATTCTCCTCATTTACAAATACAGAATGAGGGAATGTATATGAGAAAAGCTCGTATATCTTTTTCGCTTCAAGCTCGTCTATAAGAAAATCAACTGCAACCTTTCCTACATTGCCTATACCCGGCATGCCTTCGATAAGCACAGGGTTCTTGAGTTTAGGGACTTTTCCTATCGCCTCTATCTTCCAGGTCATACAGTCCCCTCCATCTCTTTTGCTTTTCTTCTGTACTTTCCGTAAGGATCTTCAACACTGAACTTTGCAGGCTTTGGATTCTCTGTCTTTACATCGCATCTTCTGCATACATCTTTCATTGTATATTCTCTGCATCGGGGGCATCTCATTATATGTTTCATATTAAGCCTCTTCTTTTGCAAACTCGCCTTCTCCGTCCTGCTTCTTTATATATTTTATAGCGCTTTCAGTGCTTTTCTCTATCAGCTTCTCAGCCGCCTTATAATCGTCAGCCTCAACAATAACATTATACTGGCCAGAACCTCTGTAAGATATGCTGATACTTTTCTTTCCTGCCTTCTCAGCTTTCTTGATAGCTTCTTTTACTTTTTCTACCCCCTCTGGATCATAACATGTAAGGGACAATATTCCTTTTATCTTTACAGTAGCAGGCTTTATCTTCTCCTTGACAGCTTTGGTAAGCTCTTCTCCGATCTTCTTTTCTATTCCGAGCTTTTCACAGCTTGTATTCTCTGCAACAAGGTCATTAAAAAATTCATGAACATATTCATATCTCTCAAATACTTTCTCGCTTATAGAATTATAGGCATCCCTGGTTTCCATGCTCATACCTTTAGCCACTCCTTCTATTATCTTCTCTGCTTTTTGCTCCTGCTTTATCTCATTTACTTTCTTCCTTCTCTGGCCCTCATTGACCCTTCTTAAGCTTAGGTCTATGTGCCCTTTATTCTTGTCTATCTTGAGTATCTTGCAGACGACTTTTTTTCCTTCCTGTACATAATCACGAAGATTTCTTATCCTTCCGGGGCTTACTTCTGAGATGTGGATCATCCCTGTCTTGTTGTACTCGTCAAGCCTTGCGAAAACACTGTGATGGTGCACTTTTGTTACAGTACAAAGAACTACTTCATCTTCCTGGGGCATGCCTTCCCGCTTATATAGCATTTTTTATTCCAATACCTCTAAGACCCTTGCTTTCACCTTGCTCTTTCCTCCTGTAGGCTCTGCAATTGCCTTCCCGCATACAAGGCATTTCACTTTGCTGCTTGCCTTGCCGAACATTATCTGTTCATTCTTGCATTTTGGGCATCTTACTTTTACAAATTTGCTGTCTGTTTCTTTTTGCATTTTTATATCCTCTATTCCACCATAAAAACTATCTGTTTATAAAGGTTTTTATGTTTAGAAATAAAACCCTTATATCAAGGCAGATCACTTGAATTCTATCCTTTTTGACCTAAAACCTTTTTTCTGGGTATGGGTCTTGTTGCATGTCTTGCAGGTATATCTAAGGTCTGTCTTCTTGCTTGCCTTCTTTCCATATCTCTTCCAGCTGCTAAGTGCTCCCCTGCTTGTCTTTCCTAAGTTTCCTGTTCCTCTTGCTTCTCCTCTCTTCTTCATCCTTCTCTTGCTTCCGGCACTTAGCGGCCTTGCGCTTCCGGGAGTCCTTTTCTTAGCTGAAGCTACCTTATGCTCAGTGTGCTTCTTGCAATGAGGGCAGTGCCTTTTGATAGATTTGGGTAATTTCATCTTAATCCTAGAATTTTTAAGTCATTTAAAAAGCTTTCTAAAATATTATACTATCTCTGCTTTGCCGTTATTTATGAGGATATCAGCTACCCCTGTAGGCAGCTCAGCAGTCTGGCCTTTTTCAAAAGGGCCGTATTCTTCCAGATCATCTCCTAGAAAAGATTCTATATCTTCTTTAAAGACCAAGTTTTTTTTGTCTTTGTCTGGTTCAGGCTCTTTTTCCTGAGGTTTCTTATGTTCTTCTGATTTATGCTTTTCCTCTTCTTGTTCTTTGCCTTCTTTTTCCTTATATTCGCCAGCATCCCTGAAATCTTCAGTTTCTTCCCTTTCTGACGAATCTTCTGTATCATTCTCTGTGTTTGTAATTCCGCTTATGTCTGGCTCTTTCAGCTCCAGGATATTCAGCAGCACCCCTTTCCTGAAACTGTCAAAAAGGTTAACATTCTTCTGAAAAAACTTTTTTTCTATGGCTATCATAGCAGAGGTATCCACGATCCCTCCGTTTGTCCTGCTGCAGTCCATAGCCATATTCACTATCTTTCTCTCTCTTCTCTCATAAAGGTCATTAAGGATCTTTCTTATATTGCTTATCTGCTTTTCAGCTTTCTCTTTTTCACCTATAGAGAAAAGATCAGTCTTTTTTCTCTGCACCTCAAGCTTTTCTTCTTTCTCTTTAAGATACTCCAGGAGGTCGTCAAAGAAAGAGTCCTCTAGTTTCTGCAGCTCATCCCGTGTTTTTTCCCTTCTTAGCAGTTCAAATAAGGTTTCATAACTTATGTTTACTTCAGACATTTTCCCCCATAAACAAAAACATCTAAGTAGTATTTAAACTTTTATATATTTTAATAGCCAAAGAATTAACTTTATAAACATCTTCAGATAAGCAGACATATGGCAGAACTTGAATTTGACAACCTTCATTTTGAGAGAAAAAAAGACTCGATAAAGGTCAATTTCCTTAGGCTGTTCTATTTTGAGATTCCGCTCCAGGAACTTAAGAAAGAGTTCAGGAAAGCATCTTCTATAAGGGCAGATGGCAATAAGCTTGACATAGGAGGCATATCTCAGAACAGGGCAGAGAGAAAGTTCAACCTTCTTTTAAGCAAATATTTCAGCAGCCTGAAGAACAGGATAACCGGGAATAATGCTGTCTATATCCACCAAAATTCAGGAATCCCTCTTATCGGCCACATAGCTTTCGGCATAATAGACAGGAACACTTCTTTGATAGAGCTCAAGCCTATAACCTCCTGCAATCTGGACTGCATATACTGTTCTGTGGATCAGGATAGAAGGCCTTTTGATTTTGTGATAGAAGAAGAATATCTTGTAAAAGAATTCAGAAAACTGGTAGAATTCAAAGATACAGAAAGCATAGAAGCCCATATAGGAACCCAGGGAGAGCCTTTTCTTTACGATGACATGCTAAAGCTCATACAGGGCATCAGATCCATACCTCAGGTAAAAAAGATATCTATAGATACCAACGGAACACTATTGACCAAAGAAAAGGTAGACAGGCTTGCAGATGCAGGCCTTACACAGTTCAACCTGTCAATAAATGCGCTTTCTCCTGAGCTTGCTGAGAAGATAGCAGGAACAGCATACAAAATAACCCATATAAGAGAGATAGCAGAACATATCAGCAAAAAAGCAGAGCTTATGATAACCCCTGTCTTGATCCCAGGGATCAATGATGATGAGATCCCAAAGATAATAGAATTTGCAGGCTCTCTGGGCTGCAGGCTCGGACTTCAGAACTTTCTTAACTATAAGTTTGGAAAAAATCCTGCAAAACAGATAGGGTGGAAAGAGTTCTATGATAGGCTGAGAGAGCTTGAAAGAAAGCATGATGTAAAGCTCATCCTGGATGAAAAAGACTTTGACATAGTAAAGACAAAGCCTTTGCCTAAGCCATTCAGAAGAAATCAGGTCATAGAGGCAAAGATAACTCTTCCCGGCAGGCTTAAAGATGAGAAACTGGCAGTCAAGGATAACCGGATAATATCTGTTCCAAACTGCAGGATCCCTCTGAATAAAAAAGCAAAACTAAAGATAAAAAGAACAAAACACAACATATTCACAGCAGCTATTCTTGACTAATCAACAGAATTTATATTTATTCCTTTTATATTTACTTTAGACACGCTCATCTCAGTTCCTTCAAACTCATAATCTTCATGATTAGCTACAACATATGCAGCCCTTTTAGTGTCTAATGCAGTAGCTCCTGCCACCATCATCCCTGTATGCCCGTTTCCAAGCTCATAAAGCTTAACCATCGCCTTTCCAAGCTCAAATCCTTCCATGCAGTTATCAGGATATCTCATGAACCTTGCAGACACAGAATTTATGCACGGTCCTCCCACAGTTATGTAATTGTTCATCTCAAGAGCTGGATCCTGCTTAAGAACATCTGTGTCAAACCTCGCCACATCTATCTTCTTGTTTGTTCCCATCTCTTTGTTAAGCTCATACTGCAAAGAAGCGACAATATCTATGGCTCCAAGCACATCTTCTGCTTTTGCGCTCTTTCCGACTACCACTATGACATTTGCTCCTATATCTTCTATAAACATGCCTGGAAAATCGCCAAGGTCTGCAGCCCCTGCTATGCATGACATCAGGACCATTGCAAATATCCCTATTATTATCTTAACCCTCATAAGCCTGATATAGAAACAGGAATATATAAACATTTCTATAATCCACAGATATGTTAAAGAAAAGAGCAAACTCACTATCGTTCGTAGCTATTTTTTTATGGTATATAAAGTATAAAACCTGCTAGTTTAATATACTAGCAGGC
>CAYXHN010000067.1:0-6370 GCA_964464955.1 uncultured Methanosarcinales archaeon | reverse complement strand
TGGTAAATTCAAACAAGCTAAGGACTCTTAATTATTTAACTGTCAAAGTTGGGTAGTATATATTAGTATATACTAAAACTATAAAAATCTTTCGTTTTTAGCTAAATTTCATGAAAAATCAAGAAAAAGTAGACTTTTTACTTACAGCTAAACAGAAAGCTTTTAAATGAATATAATTTAATATGCAATATGAGCGGAAAAACCATACAGACAGAAATAGATAATCTGGTGTCTTTGGTACAGGAGCAGGAGAGAATTTCTGTAAAAGATGCAGCAAAAAGGCTGAACCTGCCAGAGGAAACTATAAGTGAGTGGGCTGGTTTTCTTGAAGAGGAAGGGATAATCAATATAGAGTATAAGCTGACAAAGCCTTTTCTTGTAAAGAAGAAGCTTACTTCAGAGCAGCTTAACGACCTAAAGAGCGAAGTAAAGGAGGAAAAAAGCATATTTGACAGGAAAAGCCAGACAACTCTCAATTACCTTAACAAGCTGGAGACAGAAGTTGATTCTCTTAAGGACATGTTCAATGATCTTGGGAACCATTTCAATAAGAGGCTTTCAGGAGTCAAAGGGGAGCTAAAGAAACTCAAGAACATGGAAGATGAGAAAGAAAAGCTCAATAAGCAGATAATAGATTCAAAACAGAAGTTCATGAAACAGGTCGGAGATATAAACAAAAAACTTTACACGGAAGAGAAAAATTATAAGGATATCTATGACGTCTTATGCAGCCAGTCAAAGATGGGCAGCAAGATCTTGGACATACAGGAAGATGAGATGGAGTTTATCAAAAAAACCGACAAGATGCTCAGCCGTAAGCTGAAGAGCATCCGGAAGAAACTTGACAGGAAAAAGAAACCTAAGAGATCAAAGGGATCAGGCAAGAAAAAGCTGACAAAGGAGACTGAGTCAGAGCTTAAGTCGCTTGAAAAAAAATATGCAGGCATAAAGGAATCTCTTTATAAGGAGAAGGACATGATGGATTCGCTTATCCAGGAAAACAAAAAGCAGGAAGAGGAGCTGAACAAGCTTAACAAAGATGTGCTTGAAAAGGTCAAGAAAAGCGGGTCAGAGATAAACACAAAACTGGAGGAAGTCGAAGAGATCCCAAAGAAATTCAAAGATTTCATAAAGAAAAAAGATAAGACCTTAAAGATGCTTGACAAGATAAGCTATAATGAAGGTATGCTTAAGAATAAGCTTGAGGACCTCATAAAGAAAGGCTCTGCACTGGACCTTACAGAAGATCCTGACAAGGTTATGGACGAGATCAGGAATCTGGAAGAAGAGCTCAACAATCTTTCAAAGAAGAAAAGCCTTTTTGAAAAAGAGATTAAAAAGATTTTTAAACTATTGCACTTAAAGTGAACAAAAGGGGTGAATAATGGCAAAAAAGAGGAAAAAAAGAAGTTTATCTAAAAGAACATCCAGAACTTCAAAGACCAAGGGACATTCTTCTAGAGCAGCCTCAAGAAGCAGGAAACATCCTGAAAAGAAACATGTTTCAAAAAAGGCATCCAGCAGAAATGCAGAAAAAAAACAGGAAACTAAAGACTCAGAAAATTCTAAGATTCTTAACACATATAATATAAAGTCAGGGGGAATTCCTATTACAGTCAAGATATATTCCCAGAAAGACGAATTCGTGCCTTTGTATACTGTCCAGCTTTCTACTCTTGGCAAAACTACAGCCATGATGCTTGAAAAGATAAGGGAAGAACTTATCGACAGGGTCAACCTAGGGATCGTAGATATATCTGATACGAAGTCTGCTAACATAGCCCAAAAGAAATTTTCCGAAGCTACACTTACACTTATAAAAAAATATTTCCCCAGCCTTGATGCAGAGACTGAAAAATTTCTTACCTCATATCTTGTCAAGAAAAGTCTTGGTATGGGAGACCTTGAGCTTTTGATGAGCGACGAGAATCTTGAAGAGATAGCTGTGAATTCTGCAAATGAGCCTATCTGGGTCTATCATAAGAGATTCGGCTGGCTGAAGACCAATATTATCCTGGATAATGAAGCACAGGTGCAGCATTATGCAACTATGATCGGAAGGAGAGTCAACAGGCAGATAACTGTTCTTGAGCCCCTTATGGACGCTACTCTTCTCACAGGAGATAGGGTGAATGCTACCCTAAATCCAATTTCCACTGTTGGAAATACTATCACTATAAGAAAGTTCGCAGCACAACCCTGGACAATAAGCGATTTTTTGAAGGTTAGAAGCATCTCTCCAAGCGCAGCTGCTCTTGTGTGGGAATGTGTGCATTATGAGATGTCCGGGCTTATCGCAGGAGGTACAGCTTCAGGTAAGACAAGTATGCTCAATGTAGTGAGCAATTTTTTTCCACCCAATCAAAGGATAATAAGCATAGAAGATACAAGAGAAATAAAGCTGCCCAAGTTCCTTCATTGGGTCCCTATGGTCACAAGGCTTCCTAATAATGAAGGTAAGGGAGAAGTAACTATGCTTGACCTTCTCGTGAACAGCCTGAGGATGAGGCCTGACAGAATAATAGTAGGAGAGATCAGAAGGAAAAAAGAGGCAGAAGTACTTTTCGAGTCTATCCATACAGGACACAGCGTATATGCTACTGTCCACGCTAACAATACAGAAGAGACCATAACAAGGCTGACTGCCCCGCCTATAGAAGTTCCGAAAAGCATGCTTCCAGCAGTTTCGATGATCCTGGTCCAGTACAGGAACAGGAGGTCTGGGCTTAGAAGGACATTTGAGCTTTCTGAGATAAAAAAAGACGGAAACCCTAGTGTGCTCATGAGATATGACGTATCAAAAGATGTTCTTCAAAGAAAAGCCAAGTCAAAGGCAATATGGGACAATCTTGAACTCTATACCGGAGCTTCACAAAACAACATAAAGAAAGAGCTTAAAGAAAAGGAATCTGTGCTGAGATGGCTTGTCAAGCAGAAGATCAATTCAGTGGATAGTGTAGGAAGAGCGATGGCAGAGTATTATACCAATAAAGACCATCTTATGAATCTTGTAAAATCAAACAAACCCCTGAGGTGATATAGATCTTTAATTCGATAGCAGAAAGGATATCTAAATCTTTCCCATCCCTCAAGTTCAAGCTAAAACAGGCAGGGATGAGGGACGATCCTGTAAGTTTTGTAAAGAAGACGCTTTTTACGTCTTTCTACATGACTACAGGGATGGTTCTGATAGCTCTTGCTCTGATGTCTGAAAAGCTTTTTATGATGATAGTGATGGTGCTTCTTTTTCCCCTGATATTTGCATTGATGTTCTTTTATTTTGTAAAGCTTCCGGACATGAAGATCATAAAAAAGAGAAAAGCCATAGACAGGGAAGTCGTATATGCAGGGAGATTTCTTATCGTTGAGCTGGAATCAGGTGTATTGCTCTATAAGGCCATGTCAAACGTGGCTGAAAGCTATAAAGAGATAGGCAGGGCATTTCAGGATATCATAACAAGCGTAGATCTTGGAACAAGTATAGAAGAAGCCCTGAACCACACTGTCGAATTCACACCTTCCCCTGATTTCAGGAGGCTGCTCTGGCAGATAATAAATGCGCTTAAGACAGGTTCAAACGTATCAGAATCTCTTCGGTCTGTGGTCGAGCAGATAACAAAAGAACAGACAATAGAGGTAAAGACATATGCCAGAAAACTAAACCCTCTTGCGATGTTCTATATGATCATCGCAGTAATATTACCATCTCTCGGGATAACCATGCTTATAGTGCTTTCAAGTTTTCTTTCGATAAATCTCAGCCTGCCCATCCTTATAGGTATCGCTGTCATGCTGGGCATACTTCAGCTGATATTCTATACAGTAATAAAATCATCAAGACCTGCGGTGAGCGTATGAAATTTTTTGAAAAATTACGCAAGAATATCGAAAAAAAGAAAAAGAAAAAGCTGGAGAAAAAGCTTAAAAGACAGACAAGGCATTATATGCTTGACGAGTATCTGAAAAAGGCAGGGATAAGCCTTCAGTCGCACATTCTTTCAAGAGGTCTGTTTAAGTTTATCCTGTTCATAAATATAGTGCTGACTGCCTATGTGCTTTTTCTGCTTGCATCAAAAGGAAGTTATCCTCTTGCATATATAATATTCATAATATTGATCATCTGGGTTTTTGCATTCTTTTTTTTCCTTGGAGTCGTATGGCTCGGATTCTATCTATTCCTGGATTGGCGTATATTCAGGAGGAAACTCAGCATAGAAGATGTCCTTCCTGATTTTCTTTATCTTACTGCAACAAACATAAGAAGCGGGATGACTATTGATAAGGCTTTATGGATCGCTGTAAGGCCTCGTTTTGGAGTGCTGGCAAAGGAGATAGAGACTGTATCGAAGGAAGTGATGAGCGGAAAAGAACTGACAGAATCGCTTCAGGCATTTGCAGATAAGTATGAATCAGACATACTAAAAAGAAGCATAAACCTTCTTATAGAGGGAATAAAAAGCGGGGGAGAGATAGGAGAGCTTCTCAACAGAATAGCATCAAACATACAGGAAAGCAGGATCATGAGAAAAGAGATGGCCGCCAATGTGACTACATATGTGATATTCATAACATTTGCAGCTATAGTAGCAGCCCCTGCTCTGCTTGCCCTGTCAAGCCAGCTTATAATGATAATCGGGAATCTAACTTCCAAGCTTGATATCCCTGCTACAGGAAGCATGATGTTTTCCCTGACTGATGTTGCTGTTACCCCGGGAAATTTCAGGATATTTTCTTATATTTCTTTGTCTCTTACTGCTTTCTTTTCAGCTATAATCGTGGCTACCATACAGAAAGGAAATGTGAAAGAAGGGTTGAAGTATATACCTCTATTTATAGCTATATCTCTGGGTTTGTTCATGGCTTTCTCTTATATAATGGAGATGGTGCTTAGCGGAATATTTGTATGAACAGATACATTAAGAGCTTTCATGAAGAGAAAAAGTTCTTGAATATACTAGAAATTTCATTTCCAAAATATTTATATGAAGAGAACAGATTCTCAGATATAAATATCCTGGAAATTTCATTTCCAAAATATTTATAAAAGATTAAGCTTTTTCCAATGTTAATAAAAACAAAAAGGTGATATGATGAAAAAAATAATATTAATGATTGCGATGTTAATTCTTATGAGTTCAGTTGCTTCTGCAGCAGATATATGTGACAGCGGAGATGAAACTACAACTTGTTATGTAAGTTCCTCACACACCATTGTAAATGGAACTTTGTATGAGCTTAACGATCTTGTTATCCAAACAGGAGGTATGCTAACTACAAATGATCTTGATATATTCAGTATAACTGCCGATAACATTACAATTCAGACAGGGGGTTCTATCAACGGAAATGTTGATATTATCTCAAATTATATGCAGATAGAATCAGGCGCTTCAATCGATGTCGACGGAAAGGGTTATGCCGGCGGAGATGGAACTAACGACTATGGCGATCACTTTGACGGATATGGCCCTGGAGGAGGAGACGGTATCGATCAAAAAGGCGGTGGTGGCGGAGCCGGATACGGTGGTATAGGGGGTAGTGGTAAATATACTTCCAGTACAGCAGGCTATGGCTCTCTGACTTCTCCTGATGATTTCGGAAGCGGAGGCGGTTCAGTTTGGGAAACTCCTGGTCCTGATGGAGCCGGAAAAGTGTTACTAAATATCCAGGAAGATCTGCAAATTGAAGGTGTCATTACTGCTAATGGAGAAGATGGTTCTCGTGGGAATCATTATAAAAAATCATCCGGGGGAGGAAGTGGAGGAACTGTTTATATAGATTCGACTTCAATCTCTGGAAATGGAAACATAACTGCAAACGGCGGAGCCGGTGGCGACTATACTTACGATGGTGGCGGTGGAGCTGGCGGAAGGATAGCTATTATATACAATACTAATGAGTTCACAGGAAAGATTTTATCAATAGGGGGAGACGGTCATTCTGAAGAAGATGGAGAAAATGGAACTATGTATCTTAAACAGATAGTATATAATGTGACTAAAAACGGTTGGGATGCGAATTATGATTTAACTGATGAGAATGGAAACCCAATTGAAGAAAATACTTCAAAAAGGACCCTTCAGATAAGGAATGAGGGAATTAAGAAAATCGAATTCAGGATCAACCAAAGTGTTAATCTGTCTAATCTGATTATAGATTCAGATTCTTCTAGAACAGTTGTGTCAGGACTTGATACAGCTTCAGGAGTTACTGGAACACATAGTCTTTATGTTCCTATAACAGAAGCAACTGGGGTTTATGTATGTCCTCATGCTGAAACATTATCAGAAACAGTTCCTGGCTGTCAGGACGAAGGCAGTTTTATCTATTCTGAATGCGATGGCGCTACACCTAAAACTATAGGTGGAGA
>CAYXHN010000066.1:0-6678 GCA_964464955.1 uncultured Methanosarcinales archaeon | reverse complement strand
TACAGTAAAGAAGCTTATAGCTGCATCATATATTATCCATAAAGAAGTTCCTAAAAGTATTATTGTTATAAGAAGCCCTGCAAATACTTCTGCCTTATAATGGCCGTAAGGATGTTTTTCATCAACAGGCTTTTTTGCTACTCTTATCCCGCCATAGCTTATAGCTGATGTAACTATGTCCATGGCTGAATGGATCCCTTCTGCTATTACAGCTGAGGATCTGCTTATCACACCTACAGTTATCTTGAACAGCGCTAGAAATAAGTTTGATACTATTGCCAGCAATGATATCTTTTCTTTTGTTTCCATCTTTTGCTTATCCTCTTGTCATAGGGCTTCCGCATTTAGGACATTTCATCTCAAAACAGGGCTGTCCTCTTGCATGGGCTGCTTCATGGCCGCATTTAGGGCATCTGCAGTTTCCTCCTGGTCCTGCTGCAAATCCTCCGCTCATACGTCCTCTGCCTCTGCCCTGGCCTCTTCCCATTCCTTTTGGTTGTACCATCTTGTATGTACCTCCTTGTATCCTTATCGCCTTTCCGTTTACCAATGCATCTGCAATCTTTTTTCTTGCTATATCTATAAGCCTTGCAAATGTCGGCTGGGAAATGTTCATCTTTTTTGCTGCTTTTGTCTGATCCAGATTTTCAAAATCTTTTAACCGGATAGATTCAAACTCTTCCATTGTTAAAACTATTTCATCCATATCTGATAATCTTATCCCTGCTGGCTTGAAATGTGTTATTCCCGGCTGGAATCTTACTCTCCTTGTTCTAAATGGTCTTGGCATTTTATTTTAGTTAATCCTGTTTTTTAATTATCTTTTCTTTTTGATATTTTTATATTGTGATTTTCTTTTCCATTATGATAATAATTTAAAATCACAATCCCGGGGTCAACAGAGTTGCCCTGCAATTATTATTTAATAATAATTTATAACGCTCGCTTTGCTCGCTAATTCTAGCGCATCTAAGCTTAGTTCTAAATATATTTATCTGCATAAAAATAAAAAGATTATTTTTTTGTTTTCAGTTCACTGATCCTTTTCTTGATATCTTCCAGCTCTTTCTTGATATCTTCCTGTTCCTGATGTATGAGCTTTTCTTCCTGCTCAAGCATATCAAGTTCCTGCTCTTTTGTAGGCTGCTGCGGATATGGCTGTTGTGACTGTATCGGTTGAGCAGATCCCTGGAATCTTGGCCTTATCATACCTCTTGGATTATAGGCAGTAGCTCTTCCAAATCCTCTTCCTCTGCCCATTCCAAATCCACTTCCTCTTCCTCCAAATCCAGAGTTGGCAGATCCTGGCCTGTCATAACCGTTGCAATAACCCATTCCTCTTCCTGTCATAGGTCCTTGTCCGTCTGGTCCTGTTTGGTCTCCTCTTGGCATTTTATTTTACCTCCGATCGTATCGGTTTGTTTTTTGGTTTATCTGAGCTTATGAACGGCAAATGAATACCTATTCATAACTCATAATGAATATATATTCATTAAACTATATAAAGGTTTCGTTTTTTGCTGTGCAAAACCCGGACTTCGAAAACCTTTGGTTTCCAAAGTTTCGTTTTTTGCTGCGCAAAACCCGGACTTCGAAAACCTTTGGTTTCCAAAGTTTCGTTTTTTTAAGGAGTTTTGGGAAGAAGAAAAAGTTATTCGAAGAGATAGATAAATAATTAAAAAACCAAAAAATAAATAAACAAATAATCATTAAAATGCGCAGGATGAAGCCAAAGCTTATCGGAGGAAATCCCTTAGAGAGGGATGAAAAAGGCAATCCTAAATATAATATGGGTCTTGTATTTCCTGACCACAATACGGTAGTCATCGGAAAAGGAAGCCATTGCCTTGTAAGGGAGCAATATGTCTCTTATCTTAATGAAGAAAGAAAGAAAAAAGGGCTTGATGAGTTTTCTTTGAATGCAGAGATAGAACTGACAAAAAAATATGTGGATATTGTTATCAGGGGCGAAAATGTATATATACGACCTGGAAAGAAGCCTTCAGCAGGATACATGGAAACGGTTTTTTTTGCTGATGAAATTCTTCAGGAACTAGTGCCTGAACAAAAGATAAAATTCTTAGGTGTAGACGATCCAGATATTAGGAAATATATAAAACAAAGAGGAGAGTTGTGGAGAATAAGCTCTTTGCCCCGGACAATAGATGGGATGAAAAAGCTTATAGAAAACTCAATGGTTTCAATAAGACAAAGAGAAATGTATTATCATAATGCTGTTACTGGTACGAGATTTTTAACATGTCATGAATTTTCCAGATTAGGGGAACTTGACAAAGAGGGGCTGGCTGCATGCCTAAACGAGATAAAAGAATATTCAGAAAAAAAAGAATCATGTTAACAATCCTGAGCTTGAATTTTTTAATGCAGGCAGAAATATATTCTGGAAAAACGATCTTAAAAAAGATTTCTCTGATATGGGAGAAGAAGAACTAAGAAAGGAATACTCCAGATACAAAAAAAGATTTTCTGATGCGGTTTCTCCTGATTTCAGAAAAGATGACTATGACAATCTCTAATGGAGAGAGCCGCTTTATGAAGCTTTAGTAAGAAGAAATGATGAGATATCTGAGGATGTTTTGATGGGGCTATGCCCTGAACTGAGGATGCATATAAAGTGGCTGCCCGGAGCATATATGGAGAAAGGCACCATATGCATTTTTGACCATATATTCAAGAAAAAGGAAAAAGACGGAAACGATCTTGAAGAACTATGTGATGACAATGTTAAGGGGTTTATCGATAATTTCCAGAATGAATATTCCAACATAGAATATGTCAACATCGGCAAACTTGTACAGTCGATATCAAAAAGGAAAGGTATGCCTGGCAGAAGAGAGGTTTATATTGCAGAGATCAAGATTCCCAATAGAAAAAAAGAGATAGTAAAGATGATCAGGATGCAAAAATTTGGAGTTCGGGAGAATATTGAGAAAGGCATGGATAAAGAGGAAGCCCAAAAAAAGGCTGAGCAGGATATAGGATTTGCACTAGACTGTCATCTTGGATGCCAGCAGATGGGCATGAATGTGATCCCTATCAGGACAGGAAAGATTGCAGAAAAATATAACGGCGATGTGGTCAATTCCGCCTATTTTGAGAGAAACTACATAGATGGCACTGCTACTGACAAGATACCCCCTGACAGGTTCAGAAACAAGGAATATTCCCTGGTGTTTTTTGATCTCCTTGGAAAGGCAGCTGCTTCTAATCTGATCATAAACAGGAGCTATAAAAAAGATGTTCTCTTTGATGATGGAGATGAATATATCGTTGAAGACAAAAATGGGATGCCTAAGGATCTGATAGTCGCAGAAGTTACAGGAGCTTTTAACAACCATGAGAAAGCTCTTGAAGATTACATAAGCCAGTATGCAAACGCTGTAAACAAAAGAATAAATTTTATGAAAAAAGATAATATCGATGAAGCTGTGAGCCATTATCTGGATTCATTTGTTCTTGCTTTTAATTCTATAAAAGAAAGTTATGTCCTGCATAGTGATGCATTTGATATTCGCTTTACCAGCAGGAACATAAAAAGAAAAAGCATCCCTCGCAGATGGAAAAACGTCCTTAAAAGAATGGACAGGGCAGAGCCGAAGAAGCTTAGAGATGTGATATATTCTTATATAAAAAAATAACAAAAATTTGCTGATAATTATTGCTCGTCCTCTCAAAAAGGTCAACTGGATATTTCTGACATGTCAAAAACCGATGAGGTTTTTGAGTATGCTCAGAAATGTTATCTGGATATTTCTGACATGTCAAAAACCGATGAGGTTTTTGAGTATGCTCAGAAATGTCGGATGTGTATTTCTGACATGTCAAAAACCGATGAGGTTTTTGAGTATGCTCAGAAATTTCAACTGCACATTTCTGACATGTCGATTAAATCTACCAGTTTTGGGTTTGTCTTTGGCATAAAAAAATCATGCTCCCAGATATTTCATAAGAGCAAATATCAGGAAAGCAGGCCATACTAGTGCCTTCAATACTCCTAGAACACCCATCCAGAACCCTTCGGTTGCAGTTATATAATAAGCAGCAGATCCGATGAATCCTAAAAAGTATATTCCTCCTCCACTGCATTTGTCCTGAACACCGCATACCATCCTTTGCCTGGGATTCTTTTCAGCTTTTTTTTCTTTTTTCTTTTTTGAGCTTGCTTTGGTTTTTTTCTTTGCCATATTGCACCTCTTTTTTTATTAAGATGATATATGTATTGTTTTGTATATAAATCTATTGTTAAGAAATAAAAGAGAATAAAAAAATAAAATTTATTCTAAAAGATCCTTTGCTTCCCTTTTCAGAAGAGCGGCCTTGTCTGTCTTTTCCCATGTAAAGTCTGGGTCTTTTCTTCCAAAGTGGCCGTAAGCAGCTGTCTTCCTGTAGATGGGCTTCTTAAGCTTAAGCTGTTTAAGGATGTCTGCGGGTTTTGTAGGGAAATGCTTTCTTGCAAGTTCTGCTATCTTTTCTTCAGGGATTTTCGCTGTGCCGAAAGTATCTACAAGCAATGAAACAGGCTCTGCAACGCCTATAGCATAAGCCAATTCAACTTCAACCTTGTCAGCCAATCCTGCAGCAACTATATTTTTAGCGATATATCTTGCAGCGTATGTAGCTGATCTGTCAACTTTTGAAGGGTCTTTTCCTGAGAAAGCTCCTCCTCCGTGTCTTCCCATACCGCCGTAAGTATCAACTATGATCTTCCTTCCGGTAAGGCCTGCATCAGCATAAGGTCCACCTCTTACAAACTTGCCAGTTGGATTTACAAGTATCTTTGTCTTCTTGTCCATAAGCTTTCCGCAAACAGGCTTGATCACATTCTTTATCATATCTTTCTTTATCCTCTTATAAGGCACTTCATCATGCTGTGTTGATATAAGGACAGTAGCGATCCTTTTCGGTTTTCCATCTTCGTACTCTACAGTAACCTGGCTTTTTCCGTCAGGCCTTAGATATTTTACTTTTCCTTTTTTTCTAACTTCTGACAGTCTTAAGCAAAGCTTATGAGACATTATTATCGGCATAGGCATAAGTTCCGGTGTTTCATTGGTAGCATAGCCAAACATCATCCCCTGGTCTCCTGCTCCCTGCTCTTTGAACATACCCTGTCCTTCTGAAACTCCCTGGGAGATATCAGGAGACTGCTCTTCAATATGTACAAATACAGCGCAAGTTTCATCTTCTATCCCGTATGCTGACTTTGTGTATCCTATTTCATGCAGAGTTTGCCTTACAATTTTAGGAATATTGACATAAGCTTTTGTCGTCAATTCTCCTGCAACTACAACTACGCCGGTCTTTGTCAGGCATTCTGCAGCTACTCTTGAATTCTTGTCCTGTCTAAGGCATTCGTCCAAGACTGCGTCTGAGACCTGATCAGCCACTTTATCTGGGTGTCCTTCGGTTACTGATTCTGATGTAAATACATAGTTTCCGTTCATGGTTATTCCTCCTTAAAATTATTCTTGTTTTTATGAAAAATAAAAAATCTGTTTAAAAGTGTTTCTAAAAAATGTTCAGATAAGGCACATCATATAGTTGCCAGTTTTTCTAGTCTTGTTTCCTTTTTCTCTTTTTCCGGATGAACTATCTTCCTTAGCTCTTCATAAGTTATCGTTGTTCCATCTCCAAGAGTACATGTCCCTCTGAGCTGCTTTCTTTTTTCCCTTTTTGGCATATAGACTGTTTCTGCATTACTGTCTGTCTTAGTGTCTGCTCCTGGGCTGTAGTTTGCTATCGTGGACCTGCATATTTTTTCATCATATTCTGGGTTTATTGTCATATTTTTCACCTTTGTATATCTTTATTATACATCTAGGCAGGTTATTTATAAACTCTCTTGACAGTTTTATTCTTATCGGAATATTTATAAATGGGCTAATATTCAATCTTAATATTCCTTACGAACTTAAAGATATCAAAGAGATAAGAAAGAAAATAGGGCTTACTCAGGGCCAGCTGTCAAAGAAAGCAGGAGTCTCCCAGAGCCTTATAGCGAAGATAGAGGCAGGAAGGCTGGATCCTACTTACAACAAAGCACAGAAAATATTTCAGGCATTGGATGAACTGACAAAAACTTCAGAACTTAAGGCTGAAGATGTTATGACAAAAAAGATTGTCAGCGTGGAACCAAGTTCTCCGATAAAGGACATAATCAAAAAGATGAGGAAATATTCCATCTCCCAAATGCCTGTGCTTGACAAAGAAAAGATAATCGGCTATCTTTCTGAATCTTCTGTTTTGGAAGCATTGATGCAAGACAAGAAAAACATACAGGCAAAGGATATCATGCAGGGCAATCTTTCAACTGTAGACAAGAACGCTTCTGTAGGTTTATTGTCAAGCCTGCTGAAATTCTACCCTATGGTGCTTGTTGTTGAAAAAGGAAAATTGCTGGGGATAGTGACTAAATCTGACATTATCAGAAATGTCTATAAGAGATAATCCCAAACCATCAGCTTTATAAACACTTAGTCATCAAAAGGTAGTGACATGAAGACAATATCTACTGAAGATGCTAAGAAAATAAAAAGAAAAGGAGATACTTTAATAGTTGATAAGCCTATATATCACAATGGTGTTCTTATAGCAAGACCAGGTGTAAAGATAAACAACATAGATGCATGCGAGAACAGAGGAATATCCTCTTTCAGT
>CAYXHN010000065.1:0-6788 GCA_964464955.1 uncultured Methanosarcinales archaeon | reverse complement strand
AAGAACATATGCCGAGGAAGAAACTGAAGATAGCTTTTGATAAGAATATGGGTATACTGCTTAGGCTTAACGGATTTTTTCTTGGGTCTATAGGTATAAATATGATATATAAAGGAATAACAAACCTTTTCTAGGCATTTCTTGAGCAATGAAAAGATTTATTAACTTTTAAACATAGACCCATATATTAAAAAATATGTCAAAAAAAAGAGGCTTATTCAAAAATTTTGCAGAACTGTGTAAAAGTCTAGAAAAAACTTCTTCTAATATATCTATGCGGAAAAAGCTTGCAGATTATTTTAAGGATGCAGATGCAGAGACAGTAAAATATTCTTCTTATTTTCTTCTTGGAAGTATAGGGCCAAAATATGAAGCCACAGAGCTGGGAATAGCAGACAAGACAGCATTTTCTATAATTTCCAGAGCATTCGAGAAGGACAAAAAAAAGATAAAAAGCATGCATAAGAAAAAAGGAGATCTTGGAGATGTTGCAGGGTCGCTCAACAAAAGAAAAAGAAGCTCGTTGACATTGAAAGGCGTTCATGATGAGCTTGACAAACTCCAAAAAACCTCGGGAAAAGGAAGCCAGGAAAAGAAAGCAAAGATCTTATCAAAACTATTGCAGGACAGTTCTGCTCTTGAATCAAGATACATAATGAGGATATCCTTGGATTCTTTAAGATTAGGTGTCGGAGAGATGACCATCCTTGAAGCTTTTGCTTCTGCCTTCACTGGAGATGTGAAGAACAAGAAAAAGATAGAACACAGCTTTAATGTCTGCACTGATATAGGCAGGCTGGGAGAATCATTATCAAAACACGGCCTGAAAGGAGCCAGGAGATTCTCTATAAGTATCGGAAGGCCGATAGAAGTCATGCTTGCCCAGAGAGTCAAGAAAGATTCAGAGATATTCGAGAAGATAAAAGCTGACAAGCTTGCTGCAGAGGAAAAATATGATGGGGAAAGGGTGCAGATACACAAAGATGGGAAAGATGTCCGGCTTTTCTCAAGAAGATTAGAGGATATAACTCATCAGTTCCCGGATATAGTCGAATATGTGAAAGAATATGTAAAGGCAGAGCAGGCTGTTCTGGACGGGGAGATAATCGCATATAAGAAAGGAAAGATATTAAGTTTCCAGAAGCTTATGCATCGCAGAAGAAAATATGATGTTGAAGAATATAGAAAAAAGATACCTGTTGTTGTCTTTCTTTTTGATGTGCTTTATGTGAACGGGAAGTCATGGCTTAAAAAAAGCTATCCCCAGAGAAGAAAAAAGCTTGAAAATGTTGTCGACAGGAGATCAAAAAAGATAAGGCTTGCCGAAAGAAAGGTATCGAAAAAGTTTGAAGATATAAAGGAGTTCTTTGAAAGATGTATTGATAAGGGGCTTGAAGGCATAATCGTCAAATCCACAGCAAAAGATTCAGTGTACCAGCCTGGAAACAGGGGCTGGCTGTGGATAAAATGGAAAAAGGAATATGCAGAAGGCATGAAAGAGAGCATAGATGTTGTCGTGGTCGGAAGCTTTTATGGCAAAGGCCAGAGAAAAGGCGGATTCGGAGCTTTACTCTGCGCTGTCCATAATAAGAAGAAAGACAGGTTTGAGACATTCACTAAGGTAGGAACAGGATTTACTGGAGAGGATTTCAAGAAGATAGGCAATAAACTTGACAAGTTAGAGACAGACAAGAGGCCGAAAAGATTAAAGATAAAAAAACAGATGAAGCCTGACAGCTATTATGAGCCTAAGATGGTCATAGAGATAGTCGGAGCTGAGATAACCAGAAGCCCTGCGCATACTGCTGCAGAAGAAAAAGGAAAAGGCCTTGCATTGAGGTTCCCCAGATTCCAGAGAGTAAGAGAAGATAAGGCTGCAGACGATACGACAACAGTAAAAGAGATAAAAAAGCTGAAAAGATAGATGGCATGATAAGATGAAGACTAACAGAGAACTTGCAAAGATATTCAGGGACATGGCTTTGATGTATGAGCTGAAAGAAGTAGAATGGAAGCCAAGAGCATATAGGGGGGCTGCATATGGTATAGAAGGCTTAAGCAGGGATGTCCGGGACATATACAAAAAAGACAGGCAGAAGGGGCTTGAGGAGATTCCAGGAGTTGGAGAGAGTATAGCAGAGCATATCATCGAATATATCAAAAAAGGGAAGATAAAGAAGTTTGAACAACTAAGAAAAAAATATCCTAAAGAGGTTACAGAGCTTGTAGAGCTTGAAGGCATGGGCCCCAAGAAAGTAAAGAAGCTCGTGAAAGAACTTGATATCTCGTCTGCAGCAGACCTTAAGAAAGCCGCAAGAAAACACAGGATAAAGGATGTAGAAGGTTTTGGAAAGAAAACAGAAGAAAACATCCTGGAAGCATTGGACATCCAGAAGCAAAGCAGAGAAAGGATAAGGATAGATAAAGCTCTTGAGATAGCTGAAGAGCTGATCAGCGAGATAAAAGACAATGCTCCTGTAGAAGAGATAGATTATGTAGGCAGCTTAAGAAGGATGAGGGCAACTATCGGAGATATAGATATACTTGTGATATCTGACAAGCCGAAAAAAGTCATGGATGCATTTACAAAGATGAACAGTGTAAAAAAGGTCATCTCAAAAGGCACGACAAGAAGCTCTGTCATGCTAAAAGAGGAAAACCTTCATGTTGACCTAAGGGTTGTAGAGAAGTCCAGCTATGCGGCGGCGATGCAGTATTTTACAGGCAGCAAAGAGCACAGCATACCATTGAGAAAGAGGGCTATAAAAAAAGGGTACAAGCTCTCTGAATATGGGCTTTTCAGAAAGAAAAAAGGGGGAAAGCAGGGAAAGAAGGTTCCTCTTAAGAATGAAGACACGCTTTATGATAAACTTGGGCTGCAGTACATCCCTCCTGAGATGAGAGAAAATCGCGGGGAACTGGAAGCTGCAGAGAAAAAGAATATTCCTAAGCTTGTAGAGGCTGATGATATACATGGAGATTTCCATATACATACAAAATACAGCGACGGCTCAAATACTATAGAAGAGATAGCAAAAAAAGCAAAAGAAAAAGGCTATGATTATATAGCTATAGCAGACCATTCAAGATCAGCAAGGATAGCCGGAGGGATGGATGAAAAAAAGATTAAAAAGCAGTGGAAAGAGATAGGCAGGATTGCAAAGAAGCAAAAGATAAAGATATTGAAAAGCGCAGAAGTTGACATCAGGAAAGACGGCAGCCTTGACTATCCGGATACTGTCCTCAAAGAGCTGGACATAGTCATAGGAGGAGTGCATTCAAACCTTAAGATGCCAAAGAAAAAGATGACTGAAAGAATAATCAAAGCTTTGGAAAACAACTATCTTACCATACTTGCCCATCCTACAGGAAGGCTGGTGGGAAAAAGAAAGCCTTATGATGCTGACTTTGAAAAGATATTCAGGGCAGCTGCAAAAAATAAGAAGATACTAGAGATAAACAGCCAGCCTGAGAGGCTTGATCTTGACGGAGCAAATATCCTTGCAGCAAAGAAAAAAGGATGCAGGTTCTGCATCAGCACCGACAGCAAAGACATATCAGATATGGGTCTTATAAGGCTGGGAGCAGGCCAGGCAAGAAGAGGCTGGCTGGAAAAAAAAGATGTAGTGAATACAAAAACTTATAAACAGCTAAAAGAATGGATATGATAACATAGAACAAAGGTGATAGATATGGAAGACTTAAGCAAAAAACACATACTGATAACAGGAGCAGCAAGGGTATCGGAAAAGCTATTGCACTGATGCTGGCTGAAAAAGGAGCCAATCTTCTGCTTCTGGATATCAATTATAAGAATCTGAACAAGGTAAATAAATACGTGGGAAATAACTGCCCTGCGTGCAAGACCTGTTTCTCTGAAAAATGCGACATAAGGGATGAAAAACAGGTAAAAAAGACAGTTAAAAAGTTTCTGAAGAGCTGCGGAAAGATTGATGTTCTTATAAATAATGCAGGGATCCTCGACTATGGAAAACTGCACAAGCAGGATCCAAAAAAATGGAAAGATGTTATAGATACAAACCTTTACGGAACATTTCTCTGCTCAAGGCATGTTCTGCCAAACATGATAAAGAGAAAAAAAGGCCATGTGATAAATATGTCATCAGTATATGGAAAGAATGCATCTCCTGATTCCTCTGCTTACTGCGCTTCAAAGTTCGGGATAAGAGGATTATCTCAATCACTGCAGCAGGAGGTCGGGAAATATAACATAAGGGTGAGTATAATCCATCCAAGCACGACACAGACAGGTCTCTTTAAGGGAACTCCTTTCAAGCCAAATGAAAATACTGCTTTGGTTCCGAAAGATATTGCAAGAGCAGTATACAGTACAATAACTATGAGAGAAGGCTCAACAATATCAGAACTTGATGTCATCCCTTTGAGAGATCCTTACAAAAAATAAGGAGGCGAGAATATGGCAGTCGTAAAGATACTTGAGCTGATAGGCACTTCAGACCTAAGCTGGGAAGATGCTGCAAAACAAGCAGTCAAGAAGGCTAGTGAATCAGTAAAGAACATAACAGGGATTGATGTGATCAGCCAAAAAGCAAAAGTAGAGAACAATGATATAACAGAGTACAAGGTTAATGTAAAAGTTGCATTTACTGTAGAATAACATTTATAAAAAATAAGGAGGCGAGAATAAGGCAAATGAGATATGGGATCCTTTTGAAGACATGAAGAACTTCAGAAAGGATATGGAAGATATGTTTGACAACTTTTGGACAAAAGAAAGAAAGCTGGTAAACAAGACAGGATTTGAGGTAAAAAAGCCATCTGTCGATGTTGAAGACAAAAAGAATGGGTTTGTGGTAACAGCAGACCTGCCGGGAGTTGACAAGAAAGACATTGATGTTACAGTGGAAGAAGATAGGGTCGAACTGAAAGCTGAGAAGAAAACAAAGAAAGAAGAGAAGAAAAAAGATTATTACCGGCAGGAAAGATCCTACAGTGGATTTTACAGGACAATCCCTCTGCCAGCTGAAGTAGTCCCTGACAAGGCAAAGTCTAAGTTTGACAATGGAGTTTTGAAGCTTACTCTCCCAAAAGTAAAAAAAATAAAGAAGAATAGTAAAAAGCTTTCAGTCAAATAAGATTTTTTTTATTTTTTTAATCTGTAATAGATGAGGGAAAAGATGATAGAAAAATATTCTTTCGGGCACATAAAGATAGATGGAAAAGAGTATACAGATGACGTGATCATCAAAGAAGATTCTGTCAGAGAATGGTGGAGAAAAGAAAGCCATAATGTGGATAAGGATGATATCAAAGAAGTTTTAGAAGAAAAGCCAGAGCTTGTTGTTATAGGAACAGGGGATTCTGAAAGGATGGAAGTTCCTCCGGAGACAAAAAAATTTATTAAGGAAAAAGGGATAAGGCTGATAGTTGAGAAAACTGAAAAAGCGGTCAGGACATTTAATGGAGCTGAAGAAAAGAACAAGATGGCTGCTCTGCATCTAACTTGTTAAGATGGCAAAATATCTTATAGGAACATCAGGATGGAGCTATGAGCATTGGATAAAAAAGTTTTATCCTAAAGGGCTTAAGAAGAATCAATGGATTAAATTCTACAGCAGGCATTTCAATACTGTGGAACTGAATATGTCTTTCTACAGGTTTCCTCCTGCTAAGACTCTTAATTCATGGTACAGAAAACTTCCTGGTGACTTTAATATGACTTTTAAGGGGAACAGGCTTATAACGCACCGGAAAAAGCTCCATGATGTTGGAGATATTATAAAGAGATTTTATGATATCTGCTCTGTTATGAAAAGGAAACAGGGTTGTTTTTTATGGCAGCTTCCTCCATCCATGAAAAAGAATGAACATAACTTTGACAAATTTGAAAAGTTTTTGGATGCACTGGATAAGAGAAAAAAGAATGCTGTGGAGTTTCGCGATAGGAGCTGGTGGAGCAAAGAGGTTTATGATATGCTTGAAGAACACAATGTTGGGTTTGTGGTCGTGTCAGGTCTGGATATGCCCTCAAATGTAAAGATTACCTCAGGCTTTGCTTATTTCAGATTTCATGGGCCGGGAGAAGCATATTCCTCTAAATATGATAACAAGCAGATAAAGAACTGGGCTGGAAAGATAAAGAAAGCAGGAAGAAAATGCAAAGAAGTTTACTGTTATTTTAATAATGATACAGATGCTTATGCTGTAGATAATGCTGGAATGTTGAAAAAAGAACTGAATATAGGCTGATAAAGATGATAAGACTAAAACCGAGGAGGAGGGTATAAATGCCAGAGCTGCCTGATGTAGAAGCATTCAAAAGAAAAACTGAAAAAGCACTGAACAAAAAGATAGAAACAGTCCGGGTAAAACAGAAAAAGATAATCAAAGTTTCTGAAAGCACACTGAGGAGGCATCTGCTTGGAAACAAATTTACTAAGGTTGAAAGGCACGGCAAATATCTTTTTTTGAAGATAGGCGGAGATTATTTTATTGTACTGCATTTTGGGATGACTGGAGAGCCTGCATATTACAAGAAAGATGGACCAGATCATGCTGCTCTGGAGTTGGATCTTAGCAACGGCTATACTTTTGCTGTAATCACTATAAGAAAACTCGGAAAGATAGAAACAGCTGAAAGCGTTGAAAGATTCATCAGAGATAAGAAACTCGGGCCTGATGCACTTTCTATAAGCAAAAAAAAGTTTGCTGAAATTGCAGAAAAAAGCCGGGGAGATATAAAGAATTTTCTCATGGACCAGTCGAAGATAGCAGGTATAGGAAACATCTATACAGATGAGATACTA
>CAYXHN010000064.1:3412-7035 GCA_964464955.1 uncultured Methanosarcinales archaeon | reverse complement strand
CAGGAATCTCGAGAATAAGATCCCCTCCCCGGAATCGCTTAAGCCCATGTTTTCCCGTTCACTGAAAAAGATATTTCCAAAAGCTAAGAAAATTTCTGAGATAAAAGGAAACATAGTCTCTGGAGAGCTTAAAAAATATGCCTTGGATAATATTGCTTTTTTCGGAGAGTCAGGCATGCTCACACCTCCTGCCTGCGGAATGGGCTTCAATGAGATACTTATGAAGCATTCAAAGTTTTCAAGAGGCATAAAAAGAGCAATGGACAGCAGCAAGCTTGATGAAAAAACTCTGAGCAGTATCTCTTTAGACCTTAAGGACAGCAATATAGTGAACTTCCAGAGGATAATAGGAAAATTCAGCTATTATTTTATAAATTCCCCTGACAAGTGGGATGGAGGGGTAGAATGGTTGAATTCCCTCGGAAGCATGAGCAAATATTGGATGAGAAATCAGGTAAGTCTTGAATGGATAACAAAAGCATCTTATAAGCTTTACAAGACTATCCCTCTTTCTGAGGCTGCCAAGTACATGCCTAGAAAAGATCTTATTTTTATAGCAACACAGTTCGCAAGGTTCATGAAAGGCTCTATACTTACAGAAGCTGAAGAGATATTAAAAAACGTAAGATTAAAGTGAAACAAATATTCTTATTATCCATATTGTTGCTCCTGCAGTCACAGGCATGATGATATTATCATTAAGAGGATTTCCCCCAAGCTTAAGCCCCATACTCTCAATAGCCATAGCGATTATAGAAGCAGCAAGAGCTTCATACCATGCCACAAACACTAATGCTCCCAATGTTCCTGCAGCCACACCTGCAGCTATACCCTCTATTTTCTTTTTTTTGTTAAGGGGATGCGCAATCTTTCCATAGCTTCCTGCTATCGGAGCAACAGCGTCTCCAAGAGCAAGCACCATTATCGCCGCCAGTGCAATATCCTTTTCAAAAAGCACTAGCACAAGAAATATGCCGATCCCATAGAATATCGCACCCTTGCCCGGAAAAGATCTTATGTCTTTTTTTCTGTCAAGATATTTCAAAACAGGATACAGGACAGGTATCTTTATCTTCATACACACCAATGAGATCAAGAATCCTGCAAATATGGCCGCTGCAAAAAAATCCTTGCCTATGATATCATGATATATCAACAGGACAAAAACCATTCCGCTGGCAATATGAAATATCCTCCTTGCAGTCTCTTTCATCATACCACCTTGATAAAAAACTTAAGTGCTCCGTCTCCTGAAATGCTTATCAATGTAACAGCTATTCCTGCTATCAGCACGCCGATGACAGCAGCTTTGATATAATCCTTGAAACTGAATCCCAGAAGATAGGCTCCTAGTCCGCCCGAATATACGCCGGAACCAGGGAAAGGGATCCCTATGAATAATGCAAGCCCTATCTTTCCATATTTCTCTACATAAGGATCTACTTTCTTTTGAGTTCTCTTTATAATATTATCATAGCAATTTTTTACAAATTTGACTCTGAGAAAAAGATGCATCATCTTGTTCAGGAATATCCATATGAAAGGTACAAGCACTATATTTGATATCACACATATCATGAATATGGTCAGAACATTAAGATCTGTCCTAAACACCCCGTAAGGGATTGAAGCCCTCAGCTCAAGAAAGGGCATCAATGTCAGCAATATCAGCAGTATTATCTCGTTCATAACTATATAGAATATTAGCCTATTTATATTATTTTTGTTTACTCATTTCATCATCTTAAGCGCATTCTCGACAGAAGAATCTTCAAAAATGATCTTCTTAAGCGCGGCAGTCATCTTCATAGGAGTTTCATGCTGCCAGACATTCCTTCCCACAGCCAATCCAGATACACCAGTCCCCATTATGCCCCTGACTTTTGTCAAAAAACCGAGATCATCTATCTTTTTTCCTCCTGCCACCAGGACTTTAGTGTTGCCTGCACATCTCACTACCCACTTGAACTCTTCAGGATTATCATTGTATTTTATCTTGATGAAGTCAGCTCCAAGTTCAAGCCCCTGTCTTGCAGCATAGGCAAGCATAGAAGTAGAGGTATCATTGGAAACATACCTTCCTCTTGGATACATCCACGCTATTACAGGCAGCCCATAATCATGAGCCTCTTCCTGCACCCTTCCAAAATCCTTGAAGATATCAGGCTCCAAAGGTGATCCTACGTAGGCAGTATATCCTATTGCATCAGCTCCAAGATCTACAGCCTTCTTCACAGAGCAGTTTTGGCTTGCTATCGGAAATATCCTTGGGATGTTGCTCTTTCCGTTTACTTTTACTATAAGCGGAATCTTCTTGTGATAATGTTCATGATATTGTTCAGCTATACCTTTCTGCAGTATAACTCCATTATATCCTCCGTGCATGGCTATATATAATATGTAATTTGGATCAACATTCCTTGTGTTGAAGTCAACAGGACCGTGCTCCAGCCCCTGGTCATAAGCCAAGAGCATGGATCTATTATCTGTAAGAATTTTTTCTATCTTTATCTTTTTCAATCTATCCACCTCTTTTTGATTATAGCTTTTTTTTGACTATTTTAATCTTTCTCTTTTGAACTTCCTTTTTGATGTTTTTCCAGCTTAAAAGATTATTTTTTGCTCCAAGATGGGTTATAACGCTTTCTGAATTTATTATGCCCATCTTTAGAGCATATTCGATATCTTTGTTTTTTATTATAGCAGATACAAAGGATGCAGCAAAGGAATCTCCTGCCCCTGTTGTTTCCTTTATCTTTATCTTGTGCGGCTTTGCTTTATAGATATTTTTTCCGTCGCTGCAGTAGATAACTTTTGCTCCGTCTGTAACAACAGTAATCTCAGGCCCCAAGTCTCTTAATTTTTTCAACACGTCTTTTATTCTTTCTTTTTTGGAAAGCATCTGAGCTTCTTCTTTGTTAAGCACCAGTACCTTTGTCTTGGCTAATATGGGTTTTATCTTCTTGATATTTTTCTTGATGAGGTAACTGCTTGGGTTATACGCGATATCTATCCCCTTGTCTGCAGCAAATTCAGCTATCTTCTTCTGGGTCTTAAGGCTTTTTTTCATCATAGAACTGAAATAAAACCACTTTGTCTTCAGTTTTTTCCAACTGACATCATCTTCCTCAAGATCATCATTGCTTCCCTTGTACACAAGTATAGTCCTGTCTCTTTTTTCAGCATCCAGTATAACAGAAAAACCTGTTCTTGCGTCTTTTCTTGATATCAGGCTGCAGTCAACATTTTCATTTTCCAGCAGTACTTCTATCCTCTGAGCTGTCTCTTCTCTTCCCATCTTCCCAAGATATGCTGTCTTTAGCCCCAGTCTTGAGAAAGCCACAGCAGTATTTGTACCACCTCCACCTATATCAAAATTAAGATTCTCTATAAGCAGTTTTGAACCTACAGGAAAAGAATAATTGCGGTTCTTTACATACTTCTTATCAGTATGTGCAAAGCAGTCTACAGTGGCACTTCCTATTGCTATTATATCATACATTTTCTTTAGTGGGCTTGACGAGCGAAGCGAGGAAACCCTCTTCGGTCCCAAGGGACGAAACCCTTGGTGCAAAGCAGTCTACAGTGGCACTTCCTATTGCTATTATATCATACATTTTCTT
>CAYXHN010000064.1:0-3312 GCA_964464955.1 uncultured Methanosarcinales archaeon | reverse complement strand
TAGTGGGACTAAGTGAGTGAAACGAGCGAATGTCGCACAACGGGTACCTATAGGGTGTTAACCCTTAGCTACAGTTGAACTTCCAACAGTAATAATATCATACATAATTTTTACTTCCTTTTATTTATATAAAAAAAACAAAAAAAAGAAACCTAGTCTTTTGCTAATGAGATTATTGTCTTTATAGCAACAACGATCGCAGCAGGAGAAACAAATAATACTACATTCACGAGCATATCACTTAATCCGCTCCATATAGCAGAGATGCTCACATAGCTTGCCGAACTTGCTATTATCAAAGACAATGCTGCAACTAAGAATCCTGTTGTCTCTTTTGCAGTAACATTAAGCAGCCCCACTAAAACTCCCAGAACGACCAATGTCCACACTGTATATTCCACTCTAAATTGAGGAAACAATGCTAATGCCACAGCCAGAACCAATCCTGCTATAAAAGCATAATGACCTGCTTTCTTAAGGTCTGCAGCCTTTTTTTTCTTTTTTGCCACTAAAATCACCTCTTTTGATTATATCTCTAAAAATAGGATAACTAGTATATAAAAGTTTCCAATGAAACTTTTATGCCTGAGATTCCCCCTAAATCTCAGTGTATATACCTGAGAAAGATAGAATCAAAAAATAAAAAAAACAAATTTACTTATTCAGCAGCAAAACCATATATAGCCCTTAATGCTACGATCAAAGCTGCAGGTGCTACCAACACAACCGCCTTAGATATTATTCCTGCAAGGATCCCCCCCAGAGGCTCAACAAGCGTATCTAAACTTCCAAGGTTTGAAGTATTTGCTATCAGCACTGCAACTGATGCCACTAAAAATCCCTGTACTTCCTTAGTTGTTATGTTTACAAATCCTACAACCAGTCCCAGTACAACCAAAAGCAATGCTACCCATGCACTTGTTCCCCATGTTGCATTAAGTCCTGCTCCTATTCCTGTCACAACTGCAACTATCACTCCGATCAAAAATGCCCATTTTCCTAATTGGTTAGCCATTATCAATTACCTCCTGTTTTTGGGCTTTAAGCCCTTTTTATTCTTTTCTAGAGAATAAATTATATAAAGATTAGTTACCATCACTTAGGACTAATAATTTAAGCTGTTTAATATATCATGGCTGTTCTTGACATTCAGCCTTTTTTTTATCTCTTTCCATGTCTCCCCAGATATTGCCCGGAATTTTGTGATGAAATATTCTTTCTCTTCATTAGTTATCTTTGCAAATCTGTCTGCGATTATAAGCCCGTAAGGATATCCTGGAAATCCAACATCCTTTGAATTATTGGCTATCTCTTCCGCAACCATATATATCATCTCTTTCTGAGGCTTGTAGATCTCAAGATTAAATACATATTCACTTGCCCTGTTAAGTTTAACTATGCATATCTCAGCCTTGTGTGTCTTGTCGTCAATCTCAGCAACAGGATGATACAACCACGCGCCCTCAGGAGAGATTACCTTTACAGCATTGAAAAGATCATTCCCCTTATCAGTATAGAATGTGCTTGTCTTATTAAGTGCAGCGACAATAGTGTTATCTTCAGATGCTTTTTCATAAAGGCGATCCATAAGCTTGCTCTCCCCTTTTACACAGCATTTTAAACTGCCGTCCAATACAAGAATATCTGATTTCCCGGAAATCTCTTTAGCCAGTTTAATCTCAGCAAACCTTCTTATAACTCCCCCTATCTTGCTGATATCTGCTTTGTTTACTCCTTCTTTAAGAGTGGGATCATCGGCATCAAACTCAAGGCTTTCATCGCTTGCAGCCCCATTCACAGGAAAGATCTCTGTCCTGTATTTCAGCTTTCCATCTTCTGTATCAGAGTACACAAGAACATAGAACTCCTTTTTTTCTTCATCTATCTTCTTATTTCTCTGGAATATGCATGCATAAGTCCTTACAAGATGAAGCGAAAAGTTCACAGCCTTCAAAAGTTCTGCATTCCCTCCGTCAACAAAAGCAACCCTCTTACCTTCGCTCTCCAGGATATCTCTAAAATGGTCTCTGCTAAGCTTAACGCATTTCACTCCGTGCTCTTCCAGTATTCCAGTATCATTCTTATCCAGGATATCTTTTATCTTAGAGATTATCTCTTCCATAAAAAGAACATATTTGACTTTTTTAATAAATATTATGTTTTTTTATCTATCTCAGATATAATCAAAACAAATTTTGATATTTCTAAAAAGCCGGATAAAATTCTCTATTGAAATAAAGTTTAACATAGAGATTAAAAATTTTCAGTTGATAATACAAAAACCATAATTTTTTAAATCAACGCTCGTTCTCGAAAAGTTAATGTCCTATGAGCTTATAATATGTGAGAAGCCGGCAGCAGCAAAAAAGATAGCCGAAGCTCTGGCAGACAAGAAGCCGACCAGGAATACATACACCAAAAAGGTCCCTTATTATGAACTTACACATAACGGAAAAAATATTATAGTGGCATGTGCCGTAGGCCACCTTTACGGATTGACAGAAAAAGAAAAACACGGCTGGGTCTATCCTGTTTACGACATCGAATGGAAGCCTCTCTCAGAAACGCAGAAATCTGCTAAATTCTCAAAACAATACCTTAACGCCATAAAAAAGCTGGCAAAGGATGCAGATGAATTTACAGTGGCTTCTGACTATGATGTCGAAGGAGAGGTTATAGGGTTGAACATCATCAGATATGCATGCAGGAAAAAAGATGCAAACAGGATGAAATTCTCCACTCTGACTAAAGACGATCTGATAGAAGCATACGAAAACAAGTCTTCTTCGCTTGACTGGGGCCAGGCGCATGCAGGAGAGACCAGACACATACTTGACTGGTATTATGGTATAAACACTTCAAGAGCATTAACCTCTGCTATAAAGACCACAGGGATGTTCAAGCTGATGTCTACTGGTCGTGTTCAGGGTCCTGCTCTAAAGCTGATAACTGACAAGGAAAAAGAAAGGAGAAAATTTGTTCCGAAGCCATTTTGGCAGCTGCAGCTCATAGGTGAATCACAAAAAAAGGAGATAGACAGCTGGCACGAAGAAGGAAAGTTCTGGGAGGAGAAGCCTGCCCGGGAAATATACAAAAAAATAAGCAAGGAAAAAACAGCAGTTATAGATTCTGTAAAGACACACCAGTTCAAACAGGCTCCGCCTTTTCCGTTTGACCTTACATTGCTCCAGACAGAAGCATACAGGGCTTTACATATTCCGCCTAAACAAACATTGTCCATCGCTCAGGAACTCTACACAGCAGGATACATATCCTATCCAAGAACATCTTCCCAGAAACTTCCTGCAAAGA
>CAYXHN010000063.1:0-7108 GCA_964464955.1 uncultured Methanosarcinales archaeon | reverse complement strand
CGAAATCCATTGTGATTTCGGACATTTATCTTTGAGAAGCTTTGGTTCTCTTCATATAAATGTGTCGAAATCCATTGTGATTTCGGACATTTATCTTTGAGAAGCTTTGGTTCTCTTCATGTAAATGTTTTTTTAGCCTCGTATAATCTTGAGAACTTCTTTTTTCTTCTCTTCCATAAGGTCTTCAGAATCTGCTTCAAGGTTAAGCCTTAACAAAGGCTCTGTATTGGAGGGCCTTACATTGAACCACCAGTTGCTGTATTCAACTGTAATTCCGTCAAGCCAGGAGATATCTGCATCCTTATAATGCTCTTCAAGCTCTTTCATCTTCTCTTCTTTGTCCTCAACCTCTGAGTTGATCTCTCCTGACTGAGAGTATTTCCTCAAGGAGGCAGCAAGTTCGCTGATGTTTTCCTCTTTTTCAGACAGCAATGAGAGGATAATAAGTATCGCTTCTGTGCTTGATTCTGTAAAGAAATGGTTCTTAAAATAGAAATGTGATGAAAGCTCTCCTGCAAAGACTGCGTCATTATCTCTCATCTCTTTCTTTATGAAAG
Source organism: uncultured Methanosarcinales archaeon (assembly GCA_964464955.1). Classification (GTDB taxonomy): domain Archaea; phylum Nanobdellota; class Nanobdellia; order Woesearchaeales; family WJKL01; genus WJJM01. The sequence goes on along the minus strand of CAYXHN010000063.1, from coordinate 6,551 downwards.
CATGACCTACACGGCATTTTATCGCTTTTCCTCCTGCTTCTTCTATCGCTTCTTTTACAGCCTTAGAGCTTCTTAGGTCGTAAAGTATGGTTGAGCCCGGATGCTTCCTGAGCATTACCCTGGATATCAGAGCAGTTATGGTATCTCCGTTTATTGTTTCTCCTCTGTCATCTATAAATCCTACCCTGTCGCAGTCTCCATCATAGGCAAGGCCGAGGTCTGCTTTTTCTTCAAGAACCTTTTTCCTGACTGCTTCAAGATTTTCAGACTTTAAAGGGTTAGCTTCATGGTTGGGAAAGTTTCCGTCAGGCTCCTTGAACATCTCTACTATCTCAAGATTGTCTATCTTTGATATGATATCATCCACCTCGTATTTTCCCATGCCGTTCCCATAATCTATAACTATCTTCAAATTGCCGGTTATATTGTTGAACTGCATGACCTGCTCCCTGTAATCTTCCATAAAATCCTTTTTTATGATATTTCCTGTCTTTTCTGAAGGCTCTAACCCACCCAGGGCTATCTTCTTTATATCTTCTATCCCTGTTGCACTGCTTATCGGGATGGCTTGTTCTTTTGTCAGTTTGAAGCCGTTGTATTCTCCGGGATTATGAGAAGCTGTTATCATTATGCCGGCATCATAAGCGTATTTTCCTACGCAGAAATAAAGCATGGGCGTTGTGCATCTCCCTATATCTATGACGTCTGCTCCTTCCTCATTTATGCCTCTTGCTAGTTCCTTAAACAAGCTGTCTGAACTTGTTCTCATATCCCTGCCTATACAGACATTCCTGCATCCAAGAAATCTTGCAAAGGCTCTTCCTATACTGTATGCTGAATCCTCATCTAATTGAGAAGGGTATATCCCTCTTATGTCATATGCCTTGAATATAGAAGGGTCAGTCATCTATAACACCTCTTATCTCTATCTTTGAGTTTTTGATTATCTTTAGATTGTCAACGCCTATGGTTGCGGTTACGCTGTCAGATTCTACCTCTATATCCTCGCAATCGATGGATATCTGGTGGGGCTCTGGATCTGGCTGGATATCTTCTGCATATTTTTTTAGCCCGGGGTCTGATTTCAGCTTTTCAACTATCTTTTTTACTTCCTGGGTCCGGTCTTTTGAGCAGACCAATAGGCAGTCTTTTGTATCTACGATTATGGTGTCTTCGATATCATCTGTCTCTATAGGCTTCTCGTCCCCTATGATTATGCAGTTTCTTGCATTTCCTTTATGGTCTGCCAGGATTATATTGTTCTTCTCATCTTTTTCGTGTATCCTTTCCATGGCGCTCCAGTCTCCGACATCATCCCATGGAAACTCTCCCCTGACGACGACAGTGTTGTCTGCTTTTTCCATTATGCCATGATCTATAGATATGCTTTCAAGATCTTTAAATTCCTGATGCAGAGTGTTCTGATCGAAGTTGGAATCTTTTATCTTCATCAATGCAGTATAGAGTTCAGGCATGTGTTTTTCTATAGCCTGAAGCATTGTTCCAGCCTTGCTTATGAATATGCCTGAGTTCCATAGATAGTCTCCTGATTCCAGAAATTCTTTTGCTGTCCTTGAGTCTGGCTTTTCCCTGAAATCTTCTATCTCATATATCTCTATATTTTCGTCTTTTATCTTATCTCCCTGATGGATATAGCCGAAGCCGGTATGGGCGCTTGTAGGCTTTATCCCTATGAGGACTATATTTCCTTTTTCTGCTGAGCTGATACCTGCTTTTAGATGCGCAAGATAAGCTTCTTCATCAGAATATGCATGGTCTGCTGTCTCTATTATCATGACTTCCTCTGGATCCTGCATAGATATTGCGCTTAAGCCTATGCACGCTGCTGTGTTTTTGGGCATGGGCTCTATGACATACTTGACATCCGGAAGTATCTCCTTTATCGGCTTTTCAAGATGTGTTCCTGTTGAGATATAAATATCGTCTGCTATAGGCTTTAATCTTTCCACTGTCTCGACTATCATAGGCTTGTCAGAAGTTATCTTTATGCACTGCTTTGGGATGTTCTTTCTTGACTTTGGCCAGAACCTTGTTCCAGATCCTCCAGCCATTATGACTATGGATGCCATATCTGTCCAGAACAAATCTGTTTTATTTAAGGTTTTTTGTTTTGTAGTTGCATGCCTGAAGAAACATTATCCATAAGCCAAAGCGTGAGATAGATGAAAGGGGTATCTATCAAAGCTATCATTGTCTTTACTGCCCACTGGCCTATGATCAGAGGGAAAATGGGGAATACCCCGTAGAATGCAAGTGTTATGAATATGGATGAGTCTATCAGCTGGCTTGCTATTGTTGAAGCATTATTTCTCAGCCAGAGGTGTTTTCCTTTTGTCTTCTTTTTCCAGAAATGGAATGCCCAGATGTCATGGTGCTGAGATATGAGATAAGCTATGAATCCTGCAAATGCTATTCTTGGAGTGAGTGCAAGGACTTTGGTGAATATTCCGGAAAATTCAGCTGCATATGGGGCTGGATGCCAGCTCGTCACTATATAGATAGAGAGCACTAAGACAATATTAGAGAAAAATCCTGCCCAGACCGCCTTTCTTGCAGCAGCTTTTCCCCACCTTTCTGAAAGGATGTCTGTTATGAAGAATATCATTGAGAATGTTATGACTCCTGCAGGAACAGTGAAAGGACCGAAAAGGACTATCTTGTTTGCAAAGATGTTTGACATGACAACTAAAGCAGAAACTAAGGCTATAGGATATACAGCCCCATACCTTTTCCCTAATATCCCTGCCAGAGAAGCCACCAGAAATGTTGATATTATCCAGATAGTTATCGTTATTATCATGGTTTAAGAAAAACCTGTGAATTTATAATTTTTGCCTTGGATTGCGGCTTAAAACAGTAAAGCTTAAAAAGGGTCGGTTATTATCTGATAACAATAATCAGGATTAAATCAAAGCTTGGCTATTTCTGGTTAGTTCAAATATGATCAAGAGTAAAAAACTACAAAAGATTGTTGAAAACAGGAAATATCAAGCTAGAAGATCCTATAAACTAAACTATAAGGGGGTGAGAAAATGAAAGGAAATGTAAAGTTTTTCAATGAAGAGAAAGGTTACGGATTTGTTTCTGGAGAAGACGGAAAAGACTACTTTGTCCATATATCTGGAATAAATGAAGGACTGACTCTTAATGAAAATGACCCTGTTGAATTCGAAGTAGAAGAAGGAGACAGAGGACCAAAGGCTGTAAATGTAAGCAAAGAATAAAATTCTGATCAAGAGATTCAAGATTATTTATTTTTTTTATTGTATTTTTTTCTTTATTATCTGGTTACCAAGTTCAACAAAAGATTGGATGCAGGAAGCCTGAAAAAATTGATATTCTATTGAAGTATCATAGAAACATTTTTCTAAGAACTATATGCTAATCTATTCTGGTTGGAACACAGATCCGGAAAAACTGGGTTCTTTATTGATATCATAAATTCTTACTCCGCCTGATTCGCCTGAAGCAGTGTATTCTCCACCTTCAGCTTTCAGTGCATTTTTATAGAATGGCAGGAATTGATTGGTGTATTGCATTTCCCATATAGTGTTCCAGACATTGGCATCCTGCTCCCATCTGGTTTTTCCTTCAGGTGTTTCGTAAGTATACCATGAAATTTGTTCAGAGCCTAAGACAATCTTTTGAGACCCATCGTCGGATATTACCTTGAAATCAGGTGTATCAGAATCAAGGTTTCTAGCTTTATATTCCATGGTTGTTGTTTCTCCCTGATATGCCATCTCAACATTGAAACTTATTTTATCTGATCTTGTATCTGTCTTCTCTTCTGGTTGATATGAAATGGTTTCGGTTTTGTCTGTGTTATCTGGAGTAGATTCTTGTTGCTTGATATTGCCTTCTTCATCAATCTGTGTATTTAATTCTGCAATCATCTTTTCTTCTTCTGCAGATTTTGTTTCTAAGCTTTTCATATAGTTCATAATTTTTCCGATCTTTGTGCTGAGCTTTAGTTTAGTTGTCCATGGATCTACATCAACTGAATTCCAAAGCTTGAATATTAATCCTATTCTTTTTCCTATCATCATAGGTTCTTTTGTTTCTACCCATGAAGGTCCGTATACTTTTTCAGAATCTATTGCAGTCATACTTTTAGCAAAATCATAAAGATTATCAAGAGTCAATGTTGCTGCAAAGTCTAATTCAGATTCTTTTGCATTAGTCTGGCTATCGCTTACCTTAAATATGATATCCTCGTTTATCGTAACATATCTTGTAAAGACATTCTCATTACCATCTTTTAGAGTTATTTCGAAATCAAGAGAATCACCAAAACCGCTTGTGAGTTTTTCAAGTACAGTCATCGCTTTTTCATCCTGTTTGACTTCATCTATCTCGTTTTTAGGAGGGGTGATAGTGCTTTTATCTGAAAGCTGATACTCGATAAGCTTTCTCATCATATCTTTATCCCCCATAACCTTGTATTTGTATAAGGTACTCCACATATCTACATCTTTATGACTTGCAGATTTCAATTCTTCCCAGATATGGAATTCTATATTGCCATCCTTATACTCTATATCTACCTTCTCAAACTCATCAGGCCATTTGTTTTGGCCTTTGCATTGGAGAGTATTTGAAACTTGTTGAGAAGTCTGATGAAAGAATCCCATCAATCTTTCAAAACCTGAAGTAGGATTGAGATATTTTTCCATATCATCCCCTAAGAAATCATCGACATACCAGTCAAAAAATTCTTTGTTTAATGATTCCTGAAGTTTTTCTCTAAAATAAAGCATTGCTTCATAACTGTAGGGTTCACATTTTTTAGTATGTGGTGTTGATTGTCTGGCTGATGAAACTTTTTGCACAAAATTAAAAAAGTCTTTTCTAAAACCTTCTCGAGTTACAGACAAATAAGAGACTTTTTCTGAACAAAAACCAGACAAAGAAATGGTGTTAGGATAATTTTCACAAATCTTTTCACAATCATCATCAAACCAGCATTTTTCCATGCATTCACTTTTGCTGTCTTCATATATTGTTGTTTTGAATTACCTTCCATCTTTTGGAGGAGTAATTCTATAATTACCTCCTTTTTGAACATAACTGGGTAAGTTTTCTGTTGTTATTTCATCCATTTCACTGTCCATTAATTCTACGCATTCATCATATCTTTGTCCGCTTAACCCATAAATAGGTCCTAATACATCTATAAATTCAACCCCTAACTCTTTAAAATCAGGATTGTTTGAGAAATATGCTTCTTTAAGAGATTCTTTAAATGATCTGATATCTTTTGCAAGTTGGTTTTCATAATAAGATTCTGTGTATCTTCTTGCACCGACACTATATCCCCAATCGTAGTGCTTGTCATCATCAGAATATATGCCCATAAATATTTGCATATCATGAGTTTTCATAACATATCCATTAGGCTCTTTGTACTCTTCTAAAGCGTTTTCAAGTTCGGCTTTACTCCAGCCAGAAAAACCATCTTCTTGCATCTTTCTTTGTTTTTCATCATGATGATGCTCAAGAAGTACAATCATCTGTGCAACAGAAATCTCCCTATTGTCATATCTTTCAGCTACCTCTTCAAAGTTTTGAATAGTATCTGTGACTGAAACAGAAGCAGAAACTGAGGGGATGATCATCAGAATTAATGTTACAAAGAGCATGTATTTTTTAAATTCCATATAAATCAAGCTGAATATCTGCATTTATTTAAATGTTTTGGGAAGTTCAATAAAAATAAGTCTATCTATAAATTCTTTTACAAAGTAAAATGCAAACTCATGAAAAATCGAAATTTTTTAGGATGCAAAAAATGAAACATTTTTGAGCATGTCCGAAGGACTAAGCCCCTCCCTCTTTTGTTTCTTTTTCTAAAATAAAGGAAGTAATCCAAAAATTGAATATAGACACAGGGTTCCTTATTATATTGCCCTAACGGAATGAGATGAAGCGAGGGCACAGTGTGGTCGAGGAAATTTTTGATTTACGAAGAAGTTTAGTTTAGGACTTTCCTCATCGGATAAACTTTCAAACCTTTAGCATTTATCATGCCTCTGGTTTTTTTATAGCCCATTTTCTCGTAAAAAATTACTGAATACAATTGAGATCTTAATTTAATCTCTTTTGAACCTTGTTCAATTGCTTTTTTTTCAAATTTCAGAAGTAATTTTTTACCTATTCCTTTTTTATGTTGAGTTTCATCAACAAAAAGAGAACTAATTCTATCAGGAGTTCCTCTTATTGTTCCAATTATTTTCCCATCTTCTTCAGCAACATAAAAGATTGTAGCTTTATTGAAAATTTCAAAAATTTCTTTTTCAGAAGTTTTATTTGGATTGAAGAGGTTGCTGTAATCCATTGAAGCTTTTTTGTCAAAATAATCAGAACTATTAAATTTATCATAAGTTCTGGAGATTAATGACGCGACTTCTTTAGTATCCTTTTTTTGAAATTTTCTAATCTTCATTATAAAAAGAAAATGGGCTATTAAATATATAAATTTTCTGCTAGAAATTCCTAAAGTAAATTGCAATTAACATCCTCTGTTATAC
>CAYXHN010000062.1:0-7349 GCA_964464955.1 uncultured Methanosarcinales archaeon | reverse complement strand
TTATGAAACACCTGCACATGTTTACTTAGGTGTAAACTCAATATAGGATAGCACACAGCAGGTAAAAAAGGTAAATTTATATATAATCTAGTTATAATTAAATCAAAAAGAATATTTATTTATACTAAGAGGTGCTAAGATGAAAAAAAGGTTGAAAATAAGTTTAATCACATTAATGATATGTTTAGTTCTGCTATTCTCTTCTGCTTCAGTATTAGCTGACGACGATGACGAATATGATGATGACGAAGATGATGACGATGACGAATATGATGATGACGACGATGACGAAGATGATGACGATGACGAAGATGATGACGATGACGAATATGATGATGACGATGACGAAGATGATGACGAAATAGAATGTGGAGATAACGGCTGCGGAGAAAGCTCCTGCGACCAAGACGGAGATGGATACTATCCAGAAGATCTAGGATGGTATATGGACTGGTACTGCGGCTGGAAAGGATATGATTCTGGAGACTGCGATGATGAAGACGGATATAAATATCCTGGAGCTCCAGAACTGTGCGGAGACGATAAGGATAATGACTGCGATGGGGAGATTGATGAGAATTGTGCTGTCTGCGGAAACGGCATCGTAGAAGAAGGAGAAGAATGCGAGCCCCCAAATACAGATACATGCGATTCAAACTGCCAGTACAAAGATTTAAGCTGCGTGGAAGCAAAAGATCTTGGGTTTTTGACAGGCTCTATCTCAGGCGGAAATGCACAGATAACTAACAATGCATTCCAGTCTTATGACATAAGCTTAGCAGTATATGAAAAATATGATGAAACTTATAAAAATCAGGTGCTGTTTGATTCTGATACAGGCATAATATCTCCTGGAGATTCTCTTTCATTGTCAGTGAATCTTCCAGACTGCAACTATCAGATAGACCTAGTATGCGGAGAAGTTCTTCAAAGTCTTGACTGTAATATATCTGATCCTTGCAGATACGGCAATAAGAAGATAGAATGGGAGCATAACAATGATGGCGGGTATTGCGAAGAAGAGCCAGAACCATATTGCGGAGACGGCATCATCAACCAGCCTTCAGAAGAATGCGACGACGGCAACAACCAAGACGGAGACGGATGTTCAGCTGTCTGTCTGATAGAAGGATGCGATCCTGATGTTGAGTTGATAAGCAATGGAGGATTTGAGCAGCCTATAGTAACTGATCCAAAAGAATGGGATATCTATGCTGACGGCACACCTAACCTGGCATGGAATGTAGAATGGCAGGCCAACCAGACAACATATGACGGAGCTACAAGGCCTGATCCTGCTAATCTTGAACTGCATGCAGGAGCCAACGAATGGAATCCTGAAGAAGAAGACCAATATGCTGAATTAGATACAGACTGGGATGGGCCAGGAGGATCATTAAATGGAGAGCCTTCTTCAGTAAAGGTATATCAGGATATTGCGACCATACCTGGAGAAACATACAGTTTGAGCTTCTTGTTCTCTCCAAGGCCAAATACTGCAGCAAGCAACAATGTGCTTGAATTAAGGTGGGGTGGCGTTGTAAAAGCAACTATCTCATCTGCAGGCGGAAGCAATACAAACTGGCAAAGATATTCTTATAACCTTACTGCATCATCTTCAAGCACAAGGATCATGTTTACTGATCTTGGAGACCAGGATTCATCTGGAACATTCCTTGACAATGTAAGTTTGAGATGCATTTCAGTATCTCCTGTCTGCGGCAATAACATAGTAGAAGAAGGAGAAGAATGCGACCCACCTACATTCCCTGGATCAAGCAGACAATGCGACGGATTAGCATGCCTTGACAACTGTTCATGCGAAGGTACTGCTGGACCTGTCTGCGGAAACGGCATCGTAGAAGGAGATGAAGAATGCGACGACGGCAACAACCAAGACGGAGACGGATGTTCATCTGACTGCATCTTGGAATACTGCGGAGACAACATTGTCCAGACAGGATTGGGAGAGGAATGTGACCCTCCAACTTATCCAGGTCCAAGCCCTCAATGCAACAATCAGCAGTGTCTTAATGACTGCACATGTGAAGGCAGCTGTCCTGAGATGGAGCTGGATTATGCAGATGCAACACTTGGCCAGAATAACACTCTTGAATTAGAATGGGGTGTAGGATCAAATGAATGCGATACAACTACAGAGATGTATATCTTTGTAGTGGATAATGACAACGAGGTTATCGCCCAGTGGAACGGAACAGCGTCTTTAGAAGAAGCGACAATAGATCTTAGCGGTGAATCGCCGATCTCTTATCCATTAAGCGTTCTTTATTATCTGTATTGTGAGGATTATGAAGGATGCGTAGTAGAACTTGGAGAGGAGCCTTATGCTGAATCTACTATCACAGATATGGCTGTCCCTGAATTCTCTATGATGGGAATGGTTCTTGCACTATTGATCGGAGGCATAGGAATAGCTCTTATCATAATAAGAAAGAGATAATTTTTTTTCTTTTTATTTTTCATGAGCTTAACATCCTGTATCTATTTTCCGGCAGGATCAAAACATGAGGATCAAGAATGATCTGATGTTCTGCATCAGAGGGATTTCATTTTCTTTTTTTATTACAAAATGTGTTCAATACCCTCCAATTATAGCGAAATTTTCAATCCCCAAAATTTGCCAGCTATTGTACAGAGATAAGAAGAGCAATAATCATCAGCAAACTTTTCTTATCACAAATATCTTATCATTAGATCTTACTGTCCTGTTAAATTTTATTGCAGCTGATCCTTTATCTATCTTTTTGATCTTCTTATGATCTGACTCCATAGAAATTATTTCCTGCTCAAAAACCCCTGTCTTATTGCCCTGTATCATTATCTTATCTCCCACAGAAAGAGGATAAGCTTCAACCTTGACCTCCCCTACATTTAACCGGCCATAGAAGTGCTTTACAATCCCAGCATATATCTTCTTTTTCTTTGCTGCACTTCCATAGATATCGGTCCAGTCATCATTAGTCGGCAGCCCCAGATAAAACCCGGAGCTGAACTTCCGGTTATAGACGCATTTCACTTTTTCCATAAGCTCTTTCCTAAATCCATTATCTATAGCTTCCCTGTAAGATTCTGTAACTTCCTTTACATATTCAGGGGATCTGTTCCTGCCTTCAATCTTGAAAGTGTCTATCCCTGCTCTAACCAGCTTGTCAATAAAAGGCAGAGTACATAGGTCTTTTGGGCTTAGCACAAAATTATTTCCAACCTTGAGCTTCTTGTTCTCTTCAATATCTCTGACTTCATACTGCCTTCTGCAAGGCTGCAGACATTCTCCCCTGTTTGCTGATTTTCTGAATAAAAACTGAGATATAAAACACCTTCCTGAAACAGAAACACACATAGCACCATGCACAAAAGTCTCGATCTTTATCTTTAATTTTTCTTTTTTAATTTTCTTGATTATCTTTTTTATCTGCTCAAGGTTTAACTCTCTTGCCAGGTTTACAGACTCTGCCCCTAATTTTGCAAAATACTTAACAGCCTCAAAATTACTTACAGAAGCTTGAGTTGAGATATGAAATGGAATCTTTAATCTCTTGCATAAACTTATAACAGAAAAATCCCAGCAGATAATCGCATCAATTCCAGCTTCTTTAGCTTTATTTAACAACACTTCTAATTTTTTCAGCTCATTGTCATAGATGATAGTATTTGCAGTAAGATATGCCTTGACATTCTCAGAATGGCACGATTTAACGATTCTTTTCAGGTCAGAAGCTGTAAAATTTTTGGCCTTAGCACGCATATTGAAGCTTTTAACTCCAAAATAGACAGCATCAGCTCCGGATTCTATCGCCGCTCTTAAGCTTACATTATCCTGGACAGGACTTAACAGTTCAACCATCTCAACCTGTAATCAATAGCCATTTAAAAAGATTATTCATTGAGCCACCTTCTTATGAAATCTATCTCTTTCTGGTAAAAGTCGATATCTTTAACATAAGTAGAAGTCTCGCTGATAAATGAGCAGTTTAATCTTTTTACTGGCTCAAGTCTTCTGAGCTTTTTCTTTTCAAGGTTATGCAAAAAAAGATTCGGTGTCTGCTTGTCATACATAGCTGTATGACAGCAGATTATATCTTTATCCAATGCCTTTATCAGTCTATTTAATTCCCCTCCTTCCAATGCTCTTGAGACATCAAGAACAAACCTCAGATCAGGATGCCTGTTGATAAGGTCTCTATATGTTTGGATGCTGTAATTAGATTTGGGAGGGGAATTCTCGATGCTGTGTTGATAATCTTTCATCTTAAACAAAGAATAATCTGAAATCTCCTCAGGATGCATAGTTATATTCTGGGCATCTATCTGGCCATATATCTCATAGATCCTTTTCATCATTTTTCTGTATAAAGGAATATTCCTGTAATCTGCCAGCTTCCTGTGTGGATTTATGAAAAAAGGAGCATGTATCGTATTATGATCAAGCCCTTTCAGAAAATCTATCTCTTCTTTTTTAAACTTAAAATCAACCAGCTCTCCAGCTTCTGGAAAAAGGATCTCAACACCGTCTAAATTTTCCAGCTGCATCGCCCTGTATATCTTCTGGTGAGTATCATCCGAGATACGAGGATCATGAAAACACCCTGTGGATATGCAGATATGCCTTTTCATTCTTCCTCTTTCTTCGTTTCCCCTTCTTCCTTTCTTTTGAAAGAGCTTGGAAGATTTATCTCAACCCATCTAGGTTTTTTCAAGAGCTTTTTCAGCCATCTCATAATTTATAACACCTTTCTTATCTTCAACTATCCTTGGGCATGCTGTATTCACCCATGTTTCTATAAAAGAAAAATTCTCCATCTGATCAATGTCTATATCATCTGCAGCAAATATGTAGACATCCCTGCCTTTTATCTTATCTTTAAGTTCAAAAGCTTTTTTCAGCTTTTCCTGGCCAGGTTTGACACTTACTATTATCCCAATATTATCAGCACTTAAAAATTTTATCAAAGCTCCTTTCTGCCTCTTCCTTATCTTGTCAATCTTTTCTTTTTTCAGGAATCCGGCTTCTCCGGTGAGGGGGTCTGCTTTTACAACTTTCTTTTCTGTCTCCAAAGCGATCTCTATAGGATGGAATTCTCCTGAGCCGATATACAGGAAAGCCTCAACATTATCTGCAATCCTTGCAGCATTGGAAGCTCTGCAGCCAAGTATCTGGCCGCCCAGAAAAGCATTTTTTCCTTTTTCCTCAAGAAACCTCTTGACCCCTTCAAGCTTATGGATGTGCTGCACAGTGCTTACTATCCCCACATTTTCAGGCAGAAATCTCAGAGATTTCTTTACAACAGGCATTATATCTGCTTTGCTTTTGGCTTCTATAAATAATGTTTTCATAAGAGGGAGAACAAAGAAAAAAGGGTTTTTAAGGCTTGCGGAAAAAGCATCATCTGAAATAAGACAGGTATCTTCCATAATCTTTCTTAGCTCCCGGCACACTTTCAAGTACATCCTTGCTGGGCATATGCATCTTTATCTCGGCTATCCTGCCAGTCCTTTCATCTATCTCATTTCTTTTGTTCTTGTTTTTTACCATCCTCACAGGATTGCCTGTATATTTTGCAGGTTTTCTCCTGTCTGTTATATTTGAAGTGTTTTTTTCTACTATGAATGGGAGCCAGAACTTGTTGTTATACACTACATGGAAGCTGGTATCTCCTTTTTCATAGACTATCCCTGTAGACTCATATTTTTTATTTCCTGTAAATTCTCTTGCATATCCTTTATATCTGTAACCATGGCTTAACATCTTCTTATGCAATTCTTTCATCAGTTTCCCGGCTTTACGCTCAAAGTGCCTTCTTCCTTTGATTATTTCCTTTCTTATATTTCCTTTTTTTATCTCTTCTTTGAAATATGGAGAGACAATATCATGGCTCATCAGAAATGAGTCTATCTCTGCATAACTTTGTTTAAACTTATATCTTCTTGCAAAAGCTTCAAGTGCAAGATCCCATCTTTCAGCAAGGTCAAATGCAGATTCTATCCTTTTTCCTTCTATTCCAGGAATATTCATGTCTGCTCCATAATTATTCTGAAGATGCATTGCTGTTATTGCCGCTGCTTCATGATAGCACGCAAGGTGCAGCTTTGTTCCGGTTTCCTTTCTTGTGGTCATCCCCTTATCTATCAGATCCTCAAGAAATTCTTTTTCAGGATTCCCGTCTTCATCAGCCCACAGCCTTTTTTTGTTTATGTGTTTTCCTGTAAAAGGACACTGGCAGCTTCTGCTGAAATTTGGATCAGCAGCCCCTTTTTCAATCTCATAGTTGGACAATACTACGTCCCATAATTTTAATGTATTCTTGTCAACCCCTGTTGTTCTGGATTTTACCCTGAAAACAAGAGTTCCCTGGCTACTTTGGGCAGAGCCTGAGATCGCTTCTTCAGTGATCATCGACCCGCTTTTTTTCTTGTTCTTCCTGGCAGTAGCCACAAGATCAGAGAGTCTGATCCCTTTTTTCTCTTTGCTCCACTTTCTTAGGAAATAAGCATCTTTAGAGGACAGCGCCTGTTCCATCCTGCTCTCGATCTCTTGTGGAGAGGCTACGCCGATCCTGGCTTCTGCATACATCGAAGGAGAATCAGCCTGCCACATCATCCTGCTCTCTTCAGGCTTGTCTTCAAGGGTTTCATAAACAAGTGCTGCCATATACGGCTTTATTCCGATAAATTTATTTCTGTTTTTTGTCATAATATCACCTTACCATTCAGTTATTTAAAACATTTCATTCCGCTGTCTTATGTCTGCTGCTGCAGATGCAGGATAAAACATCATGAATATCAGGATGCCAAAAACAATGCATTATTTTTTTGCATGCTCAGGAAAGTATACACCTGATATAAATCAGCCATCAGCTTTACCATGAGTAGTCATGAACTGTTGACACTGTTAAGAATTCAAATAAACGAGCCCTAACCTAAAATAAACCGCTCAATCTATATTGTTGCTGCAGTCTATACATGCAGCATCTTCATCCCCTACTAAAACTCTTCCGCACATAGGGCATTTTTTCATAATATTGTTAATGTAAACATAGATATAAATAATGTTCCTCCTAAAAAGGAGGAAAGCATAAACTTTATATATCTCTTTATTACTCATATATAAATGGACACTAAAGTACTTGAAAAACTAGGCCTGACAAAAAACGAGATATCTGTATATCTTGCATTGCTTGAGTTAGGCATCTCAACAGCAGGACCAGTAACAAAGAGATCTGGGCTGCATTCTTCAAGAGTTTATGAATCATTAAACAATCTTGCTGAAAAAGGTCTTGTTTCTTTTGTAATGAAGAATAACAGAAAATATTTCTCAGCAGCTGATCCTG
>CAYXHN010000061.1:0-7657 GCA_964464955.1 uncultured Methanosarcinales archaeon | reverse complement strand
ATTATTTTTTCTTCTCTTTCAACCTTTTTAGTTGTAGATTCAACCTCGCCATTCTTGAAAGTTTGAGTATTAGTTGTTGTCTGTTCTACTGTTTCATCTTTTTCAACAGATACTTCTTTTGTATCAGTTGTTGTTAAGGTATTATCACTCCATGTTGTTTTTCCGTCTTTGCTTACAACTTTTCCACCTGAATAAGATGAGCCATCTCGAAAATTATCTTTTACATTGTCAGGCATTTCTTTATAAGCTTTTGCCATGTCATCAAGTTCGTTTTGGTTGTTGACTCTGACTATTAATGGTTTTCCAGATTCCCTTGTTATGAAACCAAGATTACCATCTGATGAGAGAAAAGTACCGGATGGTTCTGTGTTTGATGAAACTTCTTTATAAGAGTCATACGCTTTAGCAAAATCTTTTTTTCTGTTGTCATATGCCTTTTTAATTTCATCAGACAATTGATCCCATATATCAGTTATTTTTTTTTCACTCATTCTTTCACTTTTTTCTTCTGATTTTTTTTTGGCTTCTCCTGAGTTAGGCTTATTTTCTTCTTCACTACTACTATCTTCTGATTTTTTATCATCATTCTTTTCTTCTTCACTACTACTATCTTCTGATTTTTTATCATCATTCTTTTCTTCTCCCTCTGAACCTGAATCAGAAGTTCCTCCATTATTTAGTGAGGAGTCTTCAACTTTACTTTCATCATTTTCAGTTGTTGTTTCTTTGTCTAATTCAGCCCTTAATGAAGCAAAATCAAAATTACCTTTTTTAACATCTCCTGTAGGCTCATCTATATTTATTTCTTCTCCCCAATCAAAAGCACCATTATCCAAATAAACTAATTCGCTGGAGCCAGCTTTTTTGCCTTTCCATAATTTCCCATCTCTTTTAAAGAAATTCACATCCTTCCCGTCTATTTTTGCTTCAAATCCATCTTCTGTTTTTTCAGCATTTTTGATTATCTCATTTAATTCACCACTTGTAACATCCAGTGAATAAACACTCCCAACTATCAAAAGCATCATCAATATTCCGATTATTATTTTCTTTTTCATCTTATTCTAGTTTTGAGCAGTAGTCGTTTGGGACCTGCCATGTGTCCTTGTCTTTTATTGTTTCAATCTCTCCCCATATCTCCCCTGTCATGGCTATCATCTTAGGGATACTGCATATCATAAAAGGTTTTGCTGCTGTTTCTCCTTTTACGCAAAAGGCTGCGCATACCGCTGATGATGCTAACCCTAAAAGAGCCATAGGGCTTGAAAGTGCTTCCATGAATCCCTGGAGATAGCTGTTAAAGAATGCTGTCAACGGGAATACCTGAAATATTTCTCCTGTTATGAACTGGCAGGTTGCCATCTCCTTTACCTGGCTGCAGTCTATGTTTGTCGCACCGAACTCATGGCCTGTTTGAAGGCAGTGTGCATATTCACACTGTATCTGCCTGTATTTTTCCAAGCCCCCGATTATTCCAGGGATACATGCCATAAGTAATGCAACCAGAAAGTTATTTTTATAATCCATATATGTAGTGACATCTTTTCCTGTCCATTCTTCAACAATCCCTCCACCCATAGTGTTAAGGATTTTCTTTCCGCCTGACTGCCATTTGCAAAGGAACCCATCTCCTTCTCCGCACTGGCAGTTTACAAATCTACAGAATTTATTGTTCTCTGAAAACATTGATTCAGTTGTTTTATCCACTGTCTTCTTTGAAAGGCATGTTTTAATCTGTAATGCTATTCCAGCAGGCCTTGTTTTAGGATTGGTTTTCAAAGCTTCTCCTGTCTCGTCTGTGGTGGCCTTTATTAAATTTATAAGATTCCTTACCTTGTCTATAACACCCAGTATCCTGCAGATAAGGTCTGCATAATAGAATATCTTATCCATGATGCCGATGATCTTGCCAAAGCCTTCAGCCCATTTCTTCTTTATATCTTCTATCTCATCATTTATCTTTTCAGAAGCTTCCCCTGGGTTATTGAACATCGGAATTGTAAGGTTGAAGTTTTCCCTTTCTATATTTGTTACACGATTGTTGAACAGAGAAACGATATTCAGGGTGCAGTTAAGGTTAAGCTCATTGATATCTGATGAGTCAAAATTTATTAGATTTACTATAAAATAAGGGTCTATTTTTCCGTTATAACCCTCAACATCAGGCCTTTCATTGTTGAATATCTCTATGCCGTCATTCTGGCCTTCAACAAATTCTATATCTCCTGTGCAGCCTGCAAGCTCTACAGCCATAGGATAGACAAATGAAGAAGCTGACAATGGAATATGATAATACATCCTCTGCTTGTGATACCCTGTTACCTGTCTGTCTATGGCTGGAGGCGAGAAAGATATTTCACCAGGGGTCCAATAATCAGGATCTGATTCATCGTCTATTCCATATATTGTCTTGGATTCTGTATGTTCAAGAACATTTCCAGCTGTATCTATAAACCTAAAATCAATATCTTCTTCAGTTCCAAGGCCTGAAGATATGTCCTCTGCATTCCATGTGCATATAGTATAATCGCCCTCATCCTCACATATTCCTTCTTCATTGGAATGATCTTCATCATTCATTATACCAGAAAGGTCTGCAAAAGCAGTTATTGGAGATTCGTCTGAGATATTTGCAGTTATCCCTATAGAATCATCAGACTTGCAATAATCCAACATCACTTCATCATCAGTACACCAGATACTGATATTGTTAAATTCAGGTTCCTGTTTGTCTATTATCAAAGCCTTAGAGCCTATGCCTGAAAAAACATTTCCAAGATTGTCTTCTATGCCTGCAGGATATATCGCAACTCTTCCTGTTTTTGTTGTAGAGACATCTGTCCATACACATCTTAATCCATAATCTTCTTCATAGCATTTATCAGGATTATCTTTGTCTCTGCCAAGCTCAGAAAGGTCCAGAAGAACATTTTCCTGTTCGAGCCCTGCTCCGGTCTCTTCTATCTCCATTGTTATATTTATAGGCTCCTCACCTATATAAGCAGTTTCTGCATCAGACAAAGAAGTATATATTGCTGTAACTTCAGGCCCTACATTATCAAGCTGGAATGTTTTAGAGATTGTTACAGAAGCTTTATTTCCAAAAGAATCTTCAGCATTTATCTCTATCTCAACTGCATCAGAGCCTGGGTTCATAATAACACCACTCCATGTGCAATTATATGCGTCTCCTGTCTGCCATTGGCTGCATGAAGGATTCATGTCTTCAGGCCCACCTATAGCTGAAAAGTTTCCTATGACATTATCGGATTTAAGCCCTTCCTCTTTTATCACTATATAAACTTCAGCTTTAAAAGATTCCTGTCTTATGAAATCCTTGATCTCAGCTCCATCTTTCAGTATCTTAAATGTTTCTATATCGATAAAAGGAGCAGTGCTGTCTATCTCAAGCGGAGCAACTTCGCTTCCGACATTTCCAAGCTTATCATAAGCCTTTATGTCCACTCTTTCAGAGGAAGGAAGTGAAAGCTCTACATCTACAAAATAGTCGCATACATCACCATCAGGCTGTATACTATCCATCAGAGTATTTGAATCCCAGAACTCTATCCTTGATATCCCAGAGCATACATCATCTGCAGAAGAAGAATCTGTAACATCAAATATAAGAGATATGTTCTGTTTTTTTTGTTCAGAAACAATGTTTTCAATAGCAGGGTCAGAACCATCCACTATCATAGATACAGAAGCATCATCAACTGCTGTTCCATCATCGTCAAAAAGACTTATATCTATGCTGACCTCATCAGCATACCTGTAATATTCTTCCTCCTCCTGGAAACTGCACCTGTATTCTCCAAGCACATGAGGCACGCATTCGTCAAATTCAAGCCTGTTGTTTATGATAAGCTGTTCTGGTGTGATCTCTTCATCCTGTTCTATACCGGCAATAGCTTCGATCATAATACTATCCCTTCTTTTGATAAAACCATCAACTTCATCTTCTCCAGAATATTTTGTTACATCTAATGAAGAAGCATAGGCATCAGCCACGTAAAAAGGGATGCAGACTATAAGCATCATTACAAACATTGAGGTGAATTCTTTTGTTTTCATCTTATGATTTTCCAGTGTCCCCCTTTTGCAGGGCCTATTCTTTCCAAAAGCTCTTTTTGCTTTAATTTTGATATATTCTCTTTGATGTTTTTTCCGCTTAAACCAACTTTTTCAGATAATTCTTTGATAGTGATATATGGATCAGACTTCATAAGATCTAAGATCTTTTTTTGGTTTTCTGTCACCTTTTCTGTCACCTTTTCTGTCACCTTTTCTGTCACCTTTTCTGTCACCATCTTATCATATAGTTCTATTGAAAAAGAACTATTATATCTAAAAACAGGATCTGGAAGCTTTGCTTTTTTCATAGCCTGTCTAATTCGATTGATGCCTGTGCCTAATTTTTCCACATATTCTGTCCTCAATAATAGGTTAGCGATAAATGAATTTCTGGTCCTGCTTTTTTTGCCGAATTCCTCAGGACTTAGCCCTTTTACCAGCCCTCCTGGATTAGAGACCACTAATTTATTTCTAAATACCTCCACTAAAAGATCTTCTGACTGGTCAAGATAGTCCCTATGCATTATTGCATTGACAATAGCTTCTCTTATTGCTTCTTCAGGGTATTGGAGTTTCTCTTCTCTTTCTAACTTTTTGATAATATATTCAACATTAATGTGTCTTTTTACATAATTTACAGCTTCCTGGATATTATTTATGATCCCATCATCAAATATTTTCTTATCAAGGATATTTATCTTTTCATTAGTCTGATAATTTACGCAGATTATCTTAGAGGTCATAAGGTGTTTAGATGGGTCTTTTGAGAAGAATAATGCACCTGCATTGTTTAAACCAAATCTTTTATCTTGTTCTATTGCTGCTCCAAGATTCAAAAGAATATCTTTGATATCCAGATTTTTCTTGATTTTTGCTAAGCTGAGAAATTCATCTAATTTTTTCTCATCAAGATCTTTAGGAAAATCAAAATTTTTATTTAACTGGACATCAAATTTAATCTTTCCTTCTGAGATTGCAAAATCAAAAATTTCATCTCTGCTTAATTTTTGTGAATTGGGTCCCTGCCTGATGTAAAAACCCAAAGAGCATTTGTAGGGTTTATTATTTCCTTCAAAAACATGGATGATCAATACTTTATTTAATTCTTCTAATATTATCTTTATCTTAGGGTCGCAATTATTCGCAGAATCATAAATTTGAGATTTTAATTTGTTTGTTATGCTTATTCCTTTTATTTTATTATCATCCGAGACCCCTAGGAAAATTCTTCCTCCCTCTTTATTTGCCATTGCAACCATTTCCTTGTCTATATTTTTTATGGATTCTTTAAACTCTATCTTTAATCCTTCTCCTTCCTGCAAAATAAAATCTAATTCTTTTGTTTTCATCTTTATTCAAATCTTGGTTTTATATGGCTCCTGAATTTTGTGCTCATGCCCTGCTTATCTCCAGCCATAGTGATGTGCTCTATCTTTGTCAAAGGTTCTGTAGAGATTATATAAAATTTAAGCTTTTCAGAAGAGTAAAGGTCTTCAGGGGTTATCTCAAAATAGCCTGTTGTCTGGTCAAGTACTGCACCCCCCTTGACAAACTCATCTAAGGTCAAAGGATCTTCAGGAACATAATAACATTCATCGCCACTAAAGAATCCTCCGTCTTCGCATCTTTTGTCAGGCTGTATGGTTATAGGATCCTGGGAATACACTACTATCTCTACCTCATATCTTCCAGGAACAAGCCTTTCCATGGATACATCTGTTTTGTCCAGGGAGTACTCTGCAAATCCAATAACATCCTGCTCATATTGGTCCTCTTTTACTTTTTCCATAGTGATTATGGCCTCTTCATCAAAACCAAGTGTTAAGGGATTTGTTGATAGCTGGCCTGTTGAAGGATTATATGTCCATTTATCTACTGAAACTTCAATTTCCCTGTAAGGCCACATACTTATCTCTGGAACCTCTATCTCTTCTTCTATAAGGGTGTTTAATTTGACTATAGGAGAAAAATAATCATACTCTATAAGAGACAACCTTCCTTCTGGTGTGCATCTTGGAAACTTGCTTGTCAATTGCCCTTCTTCATCTGTCTTTCCTATAAATGCCTTGTCTGTGCATATGAATGACGCTCCTACTTCTGGGATAGGCTCATTATCATTATCAACTACATTTATGGTTATATTAGGCGAACTCCATGTTTCTCTGTTGTTGAAAAGAGAACGCTCTGGCAGGGAAACACCCTGAAGATCTTCTCCTGTCGCATTCAGACATTTGTTGTTCCTTATGTTTGCTTCAAGGGCAAATTTCAATGAATATCCTTCTCCGTTAAGAGCCTCAGGGTCATTTACATTTACAATTGTGGGGAAGCTTATATCATAAGGATGGTTGTAACGCTGCACTCCCAGAAAAGGGATCATGGGATTTCCTGCTGACTCAGGCTTTATCATGGATGAAGAGCCGAAATAGATAGGCCACCATGGAAGGTAGTCAAATGTTACTGCCAAATCACTATAGGCTCCGTCAAGATTTAGAGGAAGGACACTGTCGTCATAAAAACCCTGGGCAACAGGATTGTCTGTAATGACCCTTTCATAATTTAAGGTATCGTATACTGTCATACCCTGAATATAAGGAGTAATTATCGATTCCACCTTTTCTTTTACCTTGTTCTTTTCCCACATTACACCTCCTCCAGGCTCAAATGTCATCTCAGAGATAGGGGGAAGCTCATCCTCATCTACGCCAGTAAAAGGATTCAATGACATCATTGTCCTTCTTTCCAGAAAACAGAACTCATTCTGGCTATTGACTATATCTGTGGCAAGGCTGTACATCTTTTGCATATTTACAGGGATTCTTGTATAGAACTGATTCATAGTATGCTTGCCTTCTTTTTCAATCTTAAGAGGATAATCAACATAGATTATAGTATCTTTCTGCGTGAATGTGACTATAGGTGTTATCTCTCCTTTTCCCTCTATTGTAAAGCCCTGGCTCTTGAAAGGTGCAAAATCATCAAGGCAGGCTATAAACTCCTCAGCAACATAGTCCTGAAGCTGGGACTGTATAGAAAAAGAACCTTCAAGTTCCGGCCTTTCGCTTCCAAACATGCACGGAAAATCTGTCCCGCATTCATTGCTGCTTTTAAGATGCCACCAATATGGGATCATAAGATCTGGAGGGAAAACAATAGCTTTGCCTTCTGTAGGCTCTATAGGGTTTGCAGTTATCCCCTGTTGATCAAGGTCAAGATATCCTCCCTGTTTTCCGATCTTCTTAAGCCCTTGTTCTCCTATATCATAGATGCAGAACTCAACATAATCCTTTATAGGCTCTACTTCGTCTGCAACCCTTGTTATCCTTGGAAGTTCTGGAGCTATCTTTTCTTTAGTAATTATAGATCTGATATATATTACAGAAACAGCTGAGACCAATATTAGAATTCCCACTATGATAAATACTGCTATCTGTCCTTTTTTATCTAATACTACTCCCCTTTTTTTCACTATTAAAACCCCTTAGATGTCTAAATTTGATTTTTTCTTTATAAACCTTTTGGTTTAAGGTATGTGCATAGTCGATAAATAGCATCTTAATTCTTACATTTTTACCCAAATATT